>NZ_JBHYMS010000004.1:0-212089 GCF_042743185.1 Inquilinus sp. NPDC058860
GATTGTCTCGTGGGCTCGGATATGTTTATAAGAGACAAAATGTCGACATCGGGACGGTGTTGGGTTCGCGGTCGCGAACCCAACCTACGCGAACGGCCGCATCCTCAGCCCTTCACCGCCCCCAGCGTCAGGCCGCGCACGATGTAGCGCTGGGCCAGCAGCGCCAGCAGCACCGGCGGGATCATCGCGATCAGCGCCCGGGTCGCCATGAACCAGAACTGCACGCCGCGGGTGTCGACCGCGCCGGCCATGTGCGCGGGCATCATCTTGGTCTCGGTGATGCCGAGCGAGGACGAGAACAGGAACTCGTTCCAGGCGAAGGCGAAGATGATCATGGCGGTCGCCGCCACCGCCGGCGCCGCCAGGGGCAGGGCCACGCGCAGGAAGGCGCCCCAGTGCGACGCGCCGTCGACCAGCGCGGCCTCCTCCAGCTCCACCGGCAGGTCGAGGAAGGTCTGGCGCAGGATGACGACGACGAAGGGCAGGATGAAGGTGGCGTTGCACAGGATCAGCGCGGTCTTGCTGTCCAGCATGTCGAGCGACCGGAACACGATGTAGAAGGGCAGCAGCGTCGCCACCGGCGGCAGCACGCGCTGCGACAGGAACCAGATGGTGATGTCGCTGTTGCTCCAGAACCGGAAGCGGGCCAGGGCATAGGCCGCCGGCAGGCCGAGGGCGAGGGCCAGGGCGACGGCGCTGAGCGAGACGATCAGGCTGGTCTGCAGTGCGCGCCAGCCCTCCGGCGTGCTCAGCTCCAGCGCGAAGTTCTTCAGCGTTGGCTGGAAGTCGAGCCAGGGGATGCCGAGCCCGGCCACGGTGAAGGTGTCGGCCGGGTTGCGCAGCGCGGTCGAGATCGCCCAGTACAGCGGGAAGAAGAACAGGATCGCGGCGGCGATCGCCACCAGCGACCACAGCGAATCGGCCATGCTGCTGCGCCGGCCCAGCGGCTTCACCCGGTCGGCGGGAACCTCATGGATCGGCGCGGCGGCGTCAGGCGTAGACATTTCGCACCCGCTTGAAGAACAGGGTGACGATCGCCATCACCACGGCCAGGAGCGTCAGCGCCAGGGCCGAGGCGTAGCCGACGTCGAAGAAGCGCAGGCCCGTGCGGAAGGCGAGGTAGGAGACCGACTGGGTGGCGTTGCCGGGCCCGCCCACGGTCAGCGAGGCGACGACGTCGAACACCTTCATCGCCTCGGCCAGGCGCAGCAGCAGCACGATCACGATCACCGGCGTCATCAGCGGCAGCACCACCCCGGTCCAGATCCGGAAGCTGGACTTGGTCTCCAGCCGCGCCGCCTCGATCAGGTCGTCGGGGACGCCCTGCAGCCCGGCCAGCAGCACCAGGAAGCAGAACGGCGTCCACTGCCAGATGTCGACGATCATGATCGACACCAGGGCCCAGCCCGGGTTCGACAGCCAGGGGATGCCGGTCCAGCCCAGGGGCCCGCCGGCCTCGTAGAAGATGGTGAAGAACAGGTACCCGGCCGCCACCGGGGTGGCGAAGATCGGCAGGATCATGATCGTGCGCAGGATGCCGCGGCCGGGGATGCTGCGGTTGAACAGGAAGGCCAGCAGCAGGCCGAGCCCCATCTCGACGCCGACCGAGACGACCACGAAGATCGCCGTCACCCGCGCCGCCTCGCGCACCTGGGGATCGGTGAAGATGCGGCCGAAATTGCCCAGGCCGACGAAGTCCCAGGTGTTGACGGTCTGGCGCTGCACCTCGGTCCGGGTGCGCGGCGTGCCGTCCGGCTTCAGCACCGGGTTGCCGCTGGCATCCAGCCGCGGCACCTCCGCCCGCGTGGTCACGGTCTCGGTCTTCACCGTATGGAAGGCGGCGTAGACGGTGTAGAGCGTCGGGAAGATGGTGAAGGCCAGCACCCAGGCCACCGCCGGGGTCAGGAACAGCAGGCGGATTCGTCCGGTCCAGCGCATCGTGCCGTCTCGTCCCCCTTCCCGTTACGCGTCGGGCACGGACCGTGCCGCTATTCGCCCTTCCAGCCGATCGCCGCCTGGTAGTTCTTCAGCTGCTGGTCGCGGCCGAGGCGGTCGGTGATCTGGTCCCAGGCCGCCGCGGTGTCGTCCAGCGCCTGCTGCGGCGTCTTCGACCCGCTCATCGCCGCCGACAGGTTGCTGTCCAGCGCGTCATAATACTCCTGCGTGCCGGTGATCCGCATATACGGCAGCATGGTCTTGGCATTGTAGTTGCTGTGATAGGCGTCCAGGTACTCCTTCACGTCCTGGGCGTCCCATTTCAGGGCGGATTCGGTGTAGTCGGCCAGCTTCGCCTCGCCGGTCGGCTCCAGCCACTGGTAAGAGTAGCCGGGGTCGACGCCGTCCCAGCCGATCGTGGCCAGGAACTTCTGCGACGGCTTGATCGCCATCAGCGACAGCAGGCTGTAGGCCGCCTCGGGATGCTGGCCGAGCGACGAGACCACGCCGTGCCACGACCCGCCGGTGACGTTGCCGACCTGCCGCGGCTCCTTCACCGTGACGAAGGTCTTCTGCTCCATGTCCCAATAGGTGTCCGACGCCGGCAGGGCGGAGGAGCCGAGCTTGCCGCGGATCTTCGACCGCTCCAGGTCCTGCGCCAGCGCGCCGACGTCGCCGTAGGAGAAGTTGAACACCGCCTTGCCGCGCAGGAAGAAGTCCCAGGCCTCGCCCAGGCTCCAGCTCACCTGCGCCGGCGGGCCGAAGGCGGCGAGCTCCTTCAGGAACTCCAGCGCCTTGACGTGGCCCGGGCTGTTGATCAGCGGCTTCATGTCGACCGGATCGAACCAGTAGACGTTATGGGTCCGGTCCAGCGTGTCGCCCGGGGTCATGGCGAAGGAGGTGGCCAGCGTGGTGAAGTGGTACAGCCCCTGCTCGCGGACCTTGAGGTGCAGCACCGCGCCGCTGTCCGGCTCCGCATCGTTGCTGTCGAAGTTCTTGCCGTTGAAGTACTTGGCGATGTCGCGCAGCTGCTGCAGCGTCTTCGGCGGCGCCGGCATGTCATAGCCGTATTCCGTCTTGAACGCCGCCTGGTGCGTCGGGTCGGTCAGCAGGTCGCGGCGGTAGTACAGGATCTGGCCGTCGGCATCGCTGAGCACGCCGTAGCCGACATTGTCCCAGGTGTAGATGTTCCGCAGCGCCGGCGGCATCACGTCGTAGTCCCATTTCGGGTACTCGCCGCTCTTCTTCCACTCGTCGACCGGCAGGATGTAGTTGCCGGCGATCAGGTCGCCGTAGAAGAAGGCCCCGACGATGATGGCGTCGTACTCGCCCGTGCCGTTGCGCAGGTCGAGGAAGGTCTTGGTGTAGAGCTCGGAGATCGGGGTCAGCGCGATGTTCAGCTTGGCGCCGGTCAGCTCCTCCCAGATCGGGCGGAACATGTAGACCGGGCCGGAGATGCCGCCCTTCGGGCCGGAATCGAGGCTGAGGATGGTGACCGTCTCGCCCTCGAAGGGCTTCTGGCCGGGACCGAAGAGGGAGCCCAGCTCCTCCTTCGTCGTCTTGATCTCCATCCCGTATTCGGGATCGGATCTGAGCGTCACCGTGCCGTCGTCGTGCCAGGTGACATGCGGCGTGTCCTGTGCCGCGGCCGCGCCGCCCAGGACGACCAGCACCGTCGACAGCAGCAGAGCCCTGCTGATGGCCATGGTTTCCTCCCCCTGTGACATCGCCGGACAGTGTCCGGTCAGCTTCGATCCGTGGACCCGCGCTGAACGCAATTCGCATTCATTATGTCAGGCGAAATCGTGCGATGATTGCGCAAGGATTGTCAAGGAAGCCATCCGGGTGCATCGGTCTTGCGCCACGGCCCTTCGGCGGGAAGACTGCGCCCGACCGATTCCCCATCCGGACAAGCCGCATGCGCACCGCCCGCCTTCTGCTCCGTCTTGCCTTGGCCGCTCTGCTGATCGGCGCCCTGCCGGTGGCCGCGCAGACGCAGGGCGAGGCGCCGGCGGCTGCAGGGGGTGGCATCGCCATGTATGGCGGGCCGAAATACCCGGCGGACTTCGACCATTTCGCCTATGCCGATCTGGCCGCGCCGAAGGGGGGCGAGCTGCGCCAGGCGGTGGTCGGCAGCTTCGACACGCTGAACCCCTTCATCATCGGCGGGCAGACCGACCAGGTCCGGCTGATCGTGCCGCCCTACGTCTTCGCCAGCCTGATGACGCGGGGCTGGGACGAGCCGTTCACGCTCTACCCCTACGTGGCCGACCGGGCGGAGATGTCGGACGACCGGCGCCAGATCACCTTCCACCTCAATCCCAAGGCTGTGTTCCACGACGGCACGCCGATCACCGCGGATGACGTGATCTTCACCTGGCAGGTCCAGGGCACCAAGGGCCTGCCCAACACCCGCGCGATCTATGGAACGATGGACGGGATCGACCGCGTCGACGACCGCACGGTGCGCTTCCGCTTCAAGCCGGAGGCGGCGCGCGAGAACCCGCTCGTCGTCGCGATGCAGCCGATCCTGAGCAAGGCCTGGTACACCAGCCACCCGTTCGACCAGCCGAGCCTCGACCCGCCGCTGGGGGCCGGTCCCTACAGGATCGGCGCCGTCGATCCGGGGCGCAGCATCACGCTGGCGCGGGTCAAGGACTGGTGGGCGGCGGACCTGCCGGCGCTGCGCGGGCTCTACAACTTCGATACGCTGCGGTTCGACTTCTACCTCGACGCCGACACGGCGCTGGAGGCGTTCAAGGCCGGCGCCTACAACCTGCGGCGCGAACGCGACGCCGAGAAATGGGTCGGCGGCGCCTACGACTTCCCGGCGGCCCAGGACGGCCGCGTCACCATGCTGACCCTGCCGCACTACCGGCCGGTCGGGATGATGGGCTTCGCCATGAACACGCGCCGGCCGATATTCGCCGATCCGCGGGTGCGCCGGGCCATGATCCTGGCCTTCGATTTCGAATGGGTGAACAAGACCCTGCTGGGCGGCCAGTACAAGCGCGACGACAGCTATTTCGCCAATTCGGCCCTGGCCGCGACCGACACGCCGAAGGAGGCGGAGCTGCGGCTGCTGGAACCGTTCCGCGACCAGCTGCCGCCGCAGCTCTTCACCGAGCCCTACGTCCTGCCGCCGAGCGACGGCAGCGGCCGCAACCGCGAGAACCTGCGGGCGGCGCAGGCCCTGCTGGCCGAAGCCGGCTGGACGATCAGGGACAATGTGCTGGTGGACGGCAGCGGCGCCCCGTTCCGCTTCGAGATCCTGCTGCAGAACAAGGGTGTCCAGCGCATTGCCCTGGCCTATGCCGACCAGCTGCGCCGGCTCGGCATCCAGGCCTCGGTCCGGCTGGTTGAGAGTGCCCAATACACCAACCGTGTCGCGACCTATGATTTCGACGTGATGCTCAACACCTGGATCTCGACGCTCTCGCCCGGCGTCGAGCAGCAGCGCTACTGGCGCAGCGACATGGCCGACCTGTCTGGCGCCAGGAACTATCCGGGGGTGAAGAGCCCGGTGGTCGACGCCCTGATCAAGGCTGTGATCGACGCCCGGAGCCAGGAAGACCTCCAGGCGGCCGTGCACGCCCTCGACCGGGTGCTGCTGTGGGGCAACTACGTGGTGCCGCTCTACTATCTCGACCGCGACTACGTCGCCTATTGGGGCAATCTCGGCCGGGTCACCAGCGTCAACCCGACCTATGGCACGGTGCTGGAAGCCTGGTGGTCGAACGATAAGTAGCGGCGCCCTATCGCCGGCGCGGATCGGCGCAATTCTTCACAATTGCTGGGAACCCGGTCCGCAGCCACGGGTTTCCCGGACGCCGCCTCGGCTCGCTCCGGTGCGGCCCATCCAGGAAGCCCAAGGAGTTTTTCGTGAAGCGCATTCTTTTCGCCGCCGCCATTGCCACCCTCGCGGCGTCGCCGGCCTTTGCCGGCTGCACCGAAGACGCCCAGGCCCAGGCCCAGAAGATCCAGACCCTG
This sequence comes from Inquilinus sp. NPDC058860, assembly GCF_042743185.1. NCBI lineage: Bacteria > Pseudomonadati > Pseudomonadota > Alphaproteobacteria > Rhodospirillales > Rhodospirillaceae > Inquilinus > Inquilinus sp. NPDC058860. The sequence goes on from NZ_JBHYMS010000004.1 coordinate 5,926, forward strand.
ACCCAGGCCACGATGACCAAGATGCAGGCCGGGGCCTCGAAGGACGAGCAATGCTCGGCCAGCAAGGACCTGATGGACGAGACCAAGAAGCTCGTCGCCATCTACAAGACCTGCAAGTCCGAGCTGAGCCTGACCGACGCGCAGATCGAGCAGGTCGACCAGCAGGTGACCACCGGCGACCAGTCCTACACCGCGCAGTGCGGCGGCTGATCCCCGGAGCCCGATGACGAAAAGCCCCGGCCGTCTCGGACAGCCGGGGCTTTTTCCGTCAGATCTCCCGCGCCAGCGCCGCCTGGAGGACCGCGGTCCTGAGCGCGCTGGACAGGTTGCCCTCCGGGTCGCGGGCGGCGTCGACCGCCTCGACCAGGCGGTTGACCGCCTGGCCGCGCGCCGCGGCCAGGCGGGTGAGGGCGTCCCAGAAGGCCGGCTCCAGCGACACGCTGGTGGCGTGGCCGGCGATGCTGACCGACCGTTTGCGGACGCCGCTCACGATCGTCGGGTCAGGCCGACGGGCCGACCATGGTCTCGGGCCGCACCCACTGGTCGAACTGCTCGGCGGTCAGGAGGCCGAGCGCGATCGCCGCCTGCTTCAGCGTGGTGTTCTCGGCATGCGCCTTCTTCGCCACCTTGCCGGCGTTGTCGTAGCCGATATGCGGGTTCAGCGCGGTCACCAGCATCAGCGATTCGTGCAGCAGCTGCCCGATCCGGTCGGTGCGGGCCTCGATGCCGACGACGCAGTTGTCGGTGAAGCTGCGGCAGGAATCGGCCAGCAGGCGGATCGACTGCAGCAGGTTGTAGATGATCACCGGCTTGAACACGTTCAGCTCGAAATGCCCGTTGGAGCCGGCGATGGTGACGGTGACGTGGTTGCCCATGACCTGGGTGCAGACCATGGTCATCGCCTCGGACTGGGTCGGGTTGACCTTGCCCGGCATGATCGAGGAGCCGGGCTCGTTCTCCGGCAGGTGGATCTCGCCGATGCCGCAGCGCGGGCCGGAGCCGAGCATGCGGATGTCGTTGGCGATCTTCATCAGCGACACGGCCAGGGTGTTCATCACGCCCGACGCCTCGACGCAGGCATCATGCGCGGCCAGCGCCTCGAACTTGTTCGGCGCGGTCTTGAACGGGAAGCCGGTGATGCCGGCGACATGCGCCGCAAAGGCCTCGGCGAAGCCCTCCTTGGCGTTCAGCCCGCTGCCGACGGCGGTGCCGCCCTGGGCGAGGTCCAGCAGGTGCGGCAGGCAGCCCTTCACCCGGGCGACGCCCAGCTCGATCTGGCGGGCGTAGCCGGAGAATTCCTGGCCCAGGGTCAGCGGCGTCGCATCCTGCAGATGGGTGCGGCCGATCTTGACGATGTCCTTGAACTCCGCCGACTTGGCGGCCAAAGCGCGGTGCAGGTGCTCCAGGCTCGGCAGCAGCTCGTGGCCGATCTGCTCGACCGCGGCGATGTGCATCACCGTCGGAAAGCTGTCGTTCGAGGACTGGCCGCGATTGACGTGGTCGTTCGGATGCACCGGCTTCTTCGAGCCGATCTCGCCGCCCAGGATCTCGATGGCGCGGTTCGAGATCACCTCGTTGGCGTTCATGTTGGTCTGGGTGCCGGACCCGGTCTGCCACACCACCAGCGGGAAATGGTCGGCCAGGGTGCCGTCGATCACCTCCTCGGCGGCGGCGACGATGGCGTTGCCGACGGTCGGGTCGAGCTCGCCGAGCGCGACATTGGCCAGGGCCGAGGCCTTCTTCTGGATGCCCAGCGCCCGCACCAGCGGGGCCGGCATGCGCTCGCCGCCGATCTTGAAGTTCTGCAGGCTGCGCTGGGTCTGCGCGCCCCAGTAGCGGTCGGCCGGCACCTCGACGGCGCCCAGGCTGTCGGTCTCGGTGCGGAATGCGGTTTCGGCGGCCATCGGACGGCTCCGGTTGCTGTCAGTTTTCGGCTGGCCGGCTTGCTAGCATGAAAGTGCCCGGGGCGGTAGGCTGGGTTGTCCCTTACGGCGTCCGATGCGCGGAGAAGGTCCATGTCCGCCCACCATGATCACGACCACGACGAGGGCAGCGCGCTGCCGGAGATCGCGCTGCGGGTGAAGGCGCTGGAATCGATCCTGGTCGAGAAGGGCTATGTCGACCCCGCGGCGCTCGACGTGCTGATCGAGACCTACGAGACCAGGATCGGCCCCCGCAACGGCGCCCGGGTGGTGGCGAAGGCCTGGGCCGACCCGGCCTATCGCGAGCGCCTCAGGGCCGATGCCGGCGCCGCGATCGCCGAGTTCGGCTTCATCGGCCGCCAGGGCGAGCACATGATCGCGGTCGAGAACACGCCCGACACCCACAACCTGGTCGTCTGCACCCTGTGCTCCTGCTACCCCTGGCCGGTGCTGGGCCTGCCGCCGGTCTGGTACAAATCGGCGCCCTACCGCTCGCGCGCGGTGATCGACCCGCGCGGCGTGCTGGCCGATTTCGGCGTCGCCCTGTCGGCCGGGACGAGGATCCGGGTCTGGGATTCGACCGCCGAGACCCGCTATCTGGTGATCCCGATGCGTCCCGCCGGCACCGAGGGCTGGGACGAGGAGGCGCTGGCGGACCTCGTCACCCGCGACAGCATGATCGGCGCCGGGCTAGCCCGTGAGCCGGGAGCAGCATCATGAACGGCGCCCAGGACCTCGGCGGCATGATGGGATTCGGCCCGGTGGTGCCGGAGCCGGAGGATGTCCGCTTCCATGCGGAGTGGGAGAAGCGGGCCCTGGCCGTCACCCTTGCGGCGGGCGCCCTGGGGCACTGGACCATCGACGCCAGCCGGCATGCGCGCGAGACGCTGCACCCGGCGGACTACCTGTCCTCCAGCTACTACGAGATCTGGACCAAGGGGCTGGAGAAGCTGCTGCAGGGGGCGGGCCTGGTCTCGGCGGCCGAGCTGAAGGCCGGCCGCGCGATCGACCCGCCGGTCCCCGGCCAGAAGGTGCTGCGGGCGGACCAGGTCGCCGCGGTGCTGGCGCGCGGCAGCAATTACCAACGGCCGGCGGCGGCCCGGGCTCGCTTCGCCGTCGACGACGTGGTGCTCACCCGCAACGAGCATCCCACCGGCCACACCCGGCTGCCGCGCTATGCCCGCGGCAAGGTCGGCACGGTCGAGCGCGTGCACGGCGTCTTCGTGCTGCCGGACAGCAACGCCCATGGCCGCGGCGAGAGCCCGCAATGGCTCTACACCGTGCGCTTCGACGGGCGCGAGCTGTGGGGCGAGGCCGCCGACCCGACCCTGACCGTCTCGATCGACGCCTGGGAGGGCTATCTTGAGCCGGCATGAGGCGGTGATCGCGGCGCTGGACGGCACAGCACCGCTGCCGCCGCGCGATGCCGACGGGCCGGTCTTCGCCGAGCCGTGGCAGGCCCAGGCCTTCGCCATGGCGGTGGCGCTGCACCAGCGCGGCGTCTTCACCTGGCCGGAATGGGCGGCGGCGCTGGCGGCGGAGATCGCCCGCGCCCGGGGGGCGGGCGAGCCCGACGACGGCAGCCGCTACTACGAGCACTGGCTGGCGGCGCTGGAGCGGCTGGTCCTGGCCAAGGGCGTCGCCGATGCGGAGGCGCTGGGCCGGCGCAAGGACGCCTGGGACCGCGCCGCCCGGGCGACGCCGCACGGCGCGCCGATCCTGCTGGAGAACGACCCGCTGTCCCACGCGTAGGTTGGGTTCGCGAATGCGAACCCAACATGTCGACGCCGGGACCGGTGTTGGGTTCGCATCCGCGAACCCAACCTACATTCTAGGCGAGGAAACCCCATGACCATCCAGCTGCACAACCCGGCCGGCGTTGCCGCGCCGTTCTCCCGCTACAGCCATGGCGCCTCGGCCCCGGCCGGCGCCCGCTGGCTGCACATCTCCGGCCAGGTCGGCGCCACGCCCGAGGGCAGCGTCCCCGACGATGCGGAGCGCCAGATGGAGCTGGCCTGGGACAATCTCCTCGCCGTGCTGGCGGATGCCGGCATGACCGTGACCGACCTGGTCAAGGTCGATGGCTTCATTACCCGGCCGGACCTGGTGCCGCTGTACCGCACGGTGCGCGAGCGGCGCCTGGCCGGACACGCCACGGCCTCGACCCTGGTGGTGGTCGCCGGCCTCGCGGTGCCCAGCCTGCTGGTCGAGATCCAGGCGGTCGCGGCTCGTTAGTACAAGAGCCCGCGCGTAGGTTGGGTTCGCGGTGGCGAACCCAACATGTCGAGGTCGGGGCCGGTGTTGGGTTCGCGTTGCGAACCCAACCTACGGTGTCGCTATCCCGCCTTCGCCACCTTGAGGATGCGGCCGCGGTAGTCGGCGACGGTGCTGACCTTCAGCCCGTCGACCTTGCCGCCGTCGTCCCAGCGCCGCAGCCGCACCGCGGCCTCGGCATGGGGGTGGCGGGCGAACTCGGCCGCCTCCTCGGCGCTCATCGGCCCGCCCTGCTTGCCGAGCGAATGGACCGAGGCGGCGGACAGCACGTCCAGATAGCCGGGCTCGACGGCGCAGAGATAGCGCTTGGCGGCGACGTGCAGCCGCACCGGCTCGCTCACCTCCGGGCCGAAGCGGGCGGCCAGCCAGTCGCCGCCGGCGCCGTCATGCTTGTGGTAGCCATAGGCGTCGTCGGCCAGTTCCAGGAAATGGCCGATATCGTGCAGCAGCGCGGCCACCACCAGCACGTCGGACGCGCCCTCGTGCTCGGCCAAGGCGGCTGCCTGCAGTCCGTGCGCCTGCATGGTCACGCCCTCGCCATAGGTATTGTGCCCATGGGCGGCGAACAGGCCTTCGATCTCGGCCAGCAGGGGATGCAGGGACTCGCTCATCGGGCCGTCTCCAGGTTGAACAAGGTGCTGGTCAGGCCGTCCTTGTCGGCGTAGCACCCCTGCAGCCAGCGGCGCCCGGCGGAGAAGCCGCGGCGGCCGTGCAGCACGCGCTGGTTGTCGACCAGGAACAGATCGCCCGGCGCCAGGCGGAAGCCGACCGTGAGATCCGGGTCGTGCAGCAGCCGGCCGAAGCGGCGATAGGCGTCGTAGAAGGGTTCGACCTCCTCCGGATCCAGATCGAAGGGGGCGATCGAGCGGTTGTTGTAGCGCACCGCCGCCACCTCGCCCTCGGCGTCCAGCTCGATCAGCGGTGCCTTGCTGCGCAAATCCACTTTGCCGGGCTCGACATAGCGGAAGGGCACGGCCCGTCGGGTCAGCAGGGCGAAGGCGTCCGGCGCCTCGCGCCGCAGCCTTGCGGCCGCGGCGAAGCCGTCGACCACCACCGACTCGCCGCCCTCCGTCGCCGCCTCCAGGCAGTGCAGCAATTGCAGCTGCGGCACCGGATCGCGATAGGGGTTGTCGGTGTGGTTGCCCAGCGACAGGGCGGTGAAGGCCAGGTTCTGCGGCTTGTCCACCGCCACCACGTCGAACAGCCGGCCGTAATTGGTCTCGCGCACGAAACCGAACAGCTCGACCACCCTGCACACCATGCCCGGCTCGGCCGGCACGCCGCGCAGCAGGGCGAAGCCGTGGTCATAGGCCCGGCGCAGCCAGGCGGCGCGGGCGCTATCGTCGCCGGCGACCGCGGCATAGTCGCCGGCCGGCAGCGCCAAGGCCGAATCCCACAGCACCGGCCGGCGCCGGCGCTCGGCGCGGGAGGCCGGGTCCAGCGCGTGCGCCCGCAGCCAGGCGGCTTCGAAGCGCGTCGGCGTGTCGAAGCCGGTCAGGTGGATCTCAACCGCCCCGTCGATGCCTAGGGCCACGCTTTCGATGGCGATGCCGTCCGGCAGGTCGATGGCGTCGAACAGCCGCTGGCCGTCCGGCCGGTCGCGGCGGTCGGGCCGGTTGTCGGCCAGCCAGATTGCGGGGTAGGGGCTCTCGCGGCCGTCCGACCAGCGGATGGTCAGGCGGTCCGGCGTATGGCGCAGCGTCGCGATCCCGATGTCGTCGGTGGTGATCGGACAGGCGGCGGCGATGGGCATGGCGGCCTCGCATGGGGTGGCTGGGGCCGACGCTGCGCCGCCCGCATGCATAAGTCCAATACGGGCTTTCCATGCTATCCATAGGCCATGCGAATAAACCTGATGCAGCTGCGCGCCTTCCACGCGGTGGCGACCCAGGCCAGCTTCACCCTGGCGGCGCGGACGCTGGGGCTGACCCAGCCGACCCTGTCGCAATCGGTGAAGGCGCTGGAGGAGCGCTACGGCGTGCTGCTGTTCGAGCGCAGCTCGCGCCGGGTGCAGCCGACCGAGATGGGGCGGCGGCTGTTCCAGCTGACCACCCGGCTGTTCGACACCGAGCAGGAGGCGGCGGCGCTGCTGGAGGGGTCGGCCCAGCTGGCCCGCGGCCTGCTGCAGCTCGGCGCCGACAGCCCGTATTACGTCATGCCGTTGATCGCCGAGTTCGACCGCCGCCACCCGCAGGTCGAGATCCGGCTGTCGATCGGCAATGCCGGGGCGGTGCTGGAGGACCTGTCGGAGGCGCGGCTGGACGTGGCGTTGCTGTCGAACCCGCCGGTCGATCCGCGCTTCCACATCGTGCCGCTGTACCGCGACCCGGTGCGGCTGATGCTGCCGGCCGGCCACCCGCTGGCAGCGGGAGATTCGGTGCCGGTCGCGGCGCTGGCCGGTCAGCGGCTGGTGATGCGCGAGACCGGGTCGATGACCCGGCGCACGGTCGAGCGCGGCCTGGCCGAGGCGGAGATCGCGCCCGGGGCCGTGTTCGAAGTGACCGGCCGCGAGGCGGTGCAGGAGGCGGTGGCGCTGGGCCTCGGCCTCGGCTTCATCTCCGCAGGCGAGATCCGGCCGGATCCGCGCGTCGCCATCCGGCCGCTCGCCGACTGCGCCTGGCACACCGACGAATATGTGCTGTGCCAGCGCGACCGCCGCCGCTTCCCGGCGATCCGCGCCTTCATCGAGCTGGCGGTGGCGGCCTCGGTCTCCGACTCCATGGCCGGTATGATTTGAGTCGACGAACTACTGCCTGGCCGTATATTTTGGGTCATGCATGGCGTTCTGGCCACCCCGACTTTCGAGCGCCAGGCGATGGCAGCAGGTCTGTCCGAGGAGGATATTCTCCGGATCGCCACATGGCTCGCCCGTCACCCGACCGGCGGCTCGCTGATGGCAGGAACCGGGGGCGCGCGCAAGGTCCGGTTTGCCCGCCAAGGCAAGGGCAAAAGCGGAGGCTTCCGGACGATTCATTACTATGCTGGAGACGATGTGCCGCTGTTCCTGCTGGCCCTGGTCGACAAGTCGGAGCGGGCCAATTTGTCAAAGGCGGAACGGAACGAGCTAGCGAAGATCTTGCCGCGGATCGCCGAAGCTTATCGGGCCAGCAGGCTGGCCAATGTCGCGAAGATGAGGAACCCGTAATGTCGAAATTCGGACGGGAATTGATCGAGAGCGCCAGGGAAGCGCTGGCAATTGCCGAAGGGCACGCCGAAGCCGCCCGGACGATCGCTCTTGCCGATGTCGATGTCTCGGCGATCCGCAAGCGGCTGGGCCTGTCCCAGTCCGCCTTTGCCACCAAGTTCGGCTTCTCGGTCTCGGCCGTCCGCGACTGGGAACAGCATCGGAAAGTGCCGGAGCCGGCGACCCGCGCCTTCCTCAAGGTGATCGAGAAGGAGCCGGAGGCGGTCGAACGCGCGCTGTCCGCAGCGTGACTCAGTCTGTGAGACGGCGCTGAAAGAACTCGATCGGCCTGATCGTGACCGGCCGGCTCCGGCCTCAGTCCTTCGGCAGCAGCCGGTTGACATGACCCATCTTGCGGCCGGGGCGCGGGGCGCCCTTGCCGTAGAGATGCAGCTTGGCGCCGGGCTCGGCCAGGAACTCCGGCCAGCGCAGCACGTCGTCGCCGATCAGGTTCTGCATCACCGCATCGGAATGGCGCTCGGTCGACCCCAGCGTCAGGCCGCAGACGGCACGGACCAGCTGCTCGAACTGATCGCAGGCGCAGGCGTCCTGGGTCCAGTGGCCGGAATTGTGCGGCCGCGGCGCCAGCTCGTTGACCAGCAGGCCGCCGTCGCGTGCCTCGAACAGCTCCACCGCCAGCAGGCCGACCATGTCCAGCGCCGTGATCAGCGTCCGGGCGATCTCTTCCGCTTCCGCCGCGCGCTGCGGCGCCAAGTCGGGGGCGGGCGCGATCGTCTCCGACAGGATATGGTCGCGATGCCGGTTCTCGACCGCGGGGTAGCAGGCCACCGACCCGTCGACGCCGCGGGCGGCGATCACCGACAGCTCGCGGGCGAAGTCGACGAAGCCTTCGAGGATCGCCGGCCGGCCGCCGAGCTTGTCCCAGGCCGCGGCGGCGTCCGCGGGGTCGCGGATCACCGCCTGGCCCTTGCCGTCATAGCCCTCGCGCCGGGTCTTCAGCACGGACGGCGCGCCGATCGCCGCGACGGCTGCCGCCAGCTCCCCGGCCGAGCCCACGGCGCGCCAGGGCGCGGTGCCGATGCCGTGGCGGTTGCAGAAATCCTTCTCCGCCACCCGGTCCTGGCACACCGCGAGCCCGTCCGGTCCCGGCCGGACCGGCACGCGGGCGGCCAGGTGCAGCACGGTCTCGTAGGGGATGTTCTCGAACTCGTAGGTGACGACGTCGACCTGGGCGGCGAAGGCGTCCAGCGCCGCGTGGTCGGTGTAGGAGGACAGGGTCGACCGGTCGGTCACCTGGGCGCAGGGGCTGTCCGGGTCCGGGCACAGCACATGGGTGCGGTAGCCGAGACGGGCGGCGGCCAGGGCGGTCATGCGGCCCAGCTGGCCGCCGCCGAGCATGCCGATGACGCTCCCGGGAGGGAGGGGAGAAACGGTGCTGCTCATTCGTCCTTCGGGTGCTCGGCCACGGCCTCGGTCTGGCGCTCGCGCCAGGCGTCCAGCGCATCGGCGACGACGGGGTCGCTCAGCGCCAGGATCGCGGCCGCCAGCAGCGCCGCGTTGATCGCCCCGGCCCGGCCGATCGCCAACGTGCCGACCGGGACGCCGCCCGGCATCTGCACGATCGACAGCAGGCTGTCCATGCCCTTCAGTGCCTTGCTCTCGACCGGAACGCCCAGCACCGGCAGCGGCGTCATCGCCGCCGCCATGCCCGGCAGATGCGCGGCGCCGCCGGCGCCGGCGATGATCACCTTGACGCCGCGGCCGCGCGCCTCGCGGGCGAAATCATAGAGCCGCTCCGGCGTCCGGTGGGCGGAGATGATGCGTGCATCATGGCCGATGCCCAGCAACGACAGCGTCTCGGCGGCGTGGCGCATGGTCTCCCAGTCGGACTGGCTGCCCATGATGATTGCCACGGGCGGCGCGGCGGCGGGTTCGGCCATCGGTCGGGAAATCCTCGGGGTTGCGGGCACGCGCGTCAGGCGATGATGTCGGGCAGCAGCCTGCTCTCGATCATCGTGATCTGATCCTTGAGCAGCAGCTTGCGCTTCTTCAGGCGCTGGATCTGAAGCTGGTTGACGGGACCATCCGCGGTCAGCCGGTCGATGATCTCGTCGAGGTCGCGGTGCTCGACCCGCAATGCGGCCAGCCTCTCCTGCATCGACTCGATGTCGATCATTCCCTCAAACGGCCTTTCCTGCGGGTCCCGGGTTCAACGGCGCCCGATCATAGCAAAGGGAGCGGCCCGACCGGAACGCGTTTGACGCGGGGGTGGGGCGCATCCGGCTCTTACAGCACCGGCCGCTTCCCGGTACAAGAGGGAACCGCAACCGACAGGGAAACAAAGCACGGCATGGCGGGTGAGAAGCGCATCGGCATCCTGACCAGCGGCGGCGACTGCGCCGGGCTCAACGCGGTGATCCGCGCGGCGGTGTGCCGGGCCGACGGCCTTGGCTGGACCGTGATCGGGATCAAGGAGGGCACCTCCGGCCTGCTGTCCCGGCCGCTGCGCTACGAGGTGCTGACGCCGGACAAGATGACGACCGCGGTGATGCGCCAGGGTGGCACCATCCTCGGCACCACCAACAAGGGCGACCCCTTCGCCTTCCCGATGTCCGACGGCACGCTGAAGGACCGGTCGGTCGAGATCGTCGGCGGCTACCACGAGCTCGGCCTCGACGCGCTGATCGGCGTCGGCGGCGACGGCAGCCACACCATCCTGCGGCGCCTGGCGCAGCAGGGTGGGTTCAACTATGTCGGCATCCCGAAGACGATCGACAACGATGTCGGGCTGACCGAGGTCTCGGTCGGCTTCGACACCGCGGTCGCGGTGGCGACCGAGGCGCTGGACCGGCTGCAGCCGACGGCGGCCAGCCACGCCCGGGTGATGGTGCTGGAGGTGATGGGCCGCGACGCCGGCCACATCGCGCTGGCGGCCGGCATCGCCGGCGGCGCCGACGTGATCCTGATCCCGGAGATCCCGTTCTCGATCGACTCCGTCGCCCACAAGATCCGCGAGGTGCGCAAGACCGGCCGCAACTTCGCGCTGGTGGTGGTCTCCGAGGCGGTGAAGACGGCGGAGGGGACGACGGTGCACAAGGAATATCACGGCGGCGAGAAGCGCCTCGGCGGCATCGGCGACTATATCGCCTCCAAGATCGCCAGCACCACCGGGGCAGACGCACGAGTGACGGTGCTGGGCCATGTCCAGCGCGGCTCGATGCCCAGCTGGCGCGACCGGCTGATCGCCTCGGCCTTCGGCGCCCACGCCGTCGACCTGATCGCCGAAGGCAAGTTCGACCGGCTGGTCGCCTGGTCCGACCGCCGGGTGATCGATGTGCCGCTGCAGGAGGCGATTGCCGAATACCAGGACATCAAGCACGACGACCCGCTGCTCAGGACCGCCCGGGCGCTGGGGATCTGCCTGGGGGATTGAGGCGAGACCGCGATCCCCGCTGGGGCGGTTGTAAATCTAATCCAGCACCCGCACCGCGTTGCCGACCCGGATCTCGCCAGGCGCCTCGACCGTGCACAGCACGCCGAAATGGGTGGCGTTGCGCTTGGTCACGGCCATCAGCACCGCGGGGTCGAGCGGCAGGCCGCCCTGGGCGATGGTGGTGAAGGCGCAGCGCACGCAGGGCTCGACGATGCGGATCCGCACGTCGCCGACCGACACCGCACGGCCGATCCAGCCGGTCTCGACGAAGCCCTCCGCCCCCGGCAGGTCGAGCATCAGGTTCGGCCGGAACCGGCGCTCGTCGATGGCGCTGCCCGGCAGGATCGCCCGCAATGCCTCGAGCGATGCGGTGGTGACCAGATGGATCGGATGGCGCTCGTAGCGCGGCTTCAGCGGCCCGTCCGTCGCGGTCTCGGCCGCGTCGGCGGCGTGCGGGCGCAGCGCCACCGCGAAGCCGAAATGGGCGGCCAGGGCGTCGCCGGCGGCCTCGGCCGGCAGGCTGCTGCCGTCCGGGAAGTCGAGCTTCAGCCCGTCTTCGGCGCTGCGGGCCCGGATCTGCGGTGCCGGGCGCCAGCGGCGCTTGCTCTCCGGAAAGGCGGTCTCGCCGCTGTCCCGGTCGGCCAGGCCCCAGGCCCGGTCGCCGGCCAGGCCGGCCGCATCGACGACGCAAGCTTCCAGCCGCTCGCCGCCGAGCGAGCTGACCGGATAGCGCCACAGCGCCGCGACCCGTCCGTCCATCGCAAAACCCCCTGCCGTCCGCCGGCATTATCGCGAATACGGGGGTGGACCGCTACCGGTCCTGCCGGTGCACGTCGTGGGTGACGACGCCGACCTCGGGCGCCGGCCGGTCCAGCCGGCGGGGATCGGCCAGGGTGCGGCGGATGTCGTCGAGCCCGCTCTGCCAGTGCTCGCGCATCGCGTCCAGGCCGAACTCGTAGTCCTTGGAGTGGCCCTCATAAGCCTTCGATTGATAGATCAGATGGACGATGTTGTAGGCGTGGTGGCAGGCCAGCTCGGCGATCGCCTGCATCTCCGGGTCCTGCCTCGCCTCCTCCGGCAACCGGTCCATCACCGTCTGCAGCGCCTGGCGCATCCGCTGCATCTGCATCATATAGGTGGTGATGGCGCGGGTCCGGCTGGAATACTGGATGTCCTTCTGCCGGCTGGTCACCTCCATCAGGTCGTCCGGCAGCCGCCCCTTGGCCGACCACAGATCGACCTGGAAGGTCAGCGTGTCGCGCCGCGGCTCGGTCGACAGCACGTAGGACAGGGGCGTGTTCGAGACCACGCCGCCGTCCCAGTAGAACTCGCCGTCGATCTCGACCGCCGGGAAGCCGGGCGGCAGGGCGCCGGAGGCCATGAAGTGCTCTGGCCCCAGCTTCCGGTCGGCCGTGTCGAAATAGACGAAGTTGCCGCTGCGGACATTGACCGCGCCGACGCTGACCCGGATGTCGCCGGAGTTCAGCCGGTCGAAATCGACCAGCCGCAGCAGCGTGTCGCGCAATGGGCCGGTGTCGTAGAAGCTGGTGGCGGCATCGCCGGCGAAGGGCGACAGGTAGGGCGGCGGGAAGCGCGGCTTGAAGAAGCCGGGCTGGCCCTGGAACAGCGCCCGCATCGCCGCGGCGGCGTTGTGCACCGAGCGCGCGTCGAAGGCGAAGGGCAGCGCCTCCGCCAGCCCCTCGCTCGCCGGCCACTCGACCGGGGTGGCGCAGATCGTCTCCCAGAACTCGCGCAGCCGGTCGACCCGCTGCGCTTCGGGCGAGCCGGCGATCACGGCGGTGTTGAGCGCGCCGATCGAGATTCCGGCCAGCCAGGTCGGGCGGATCCCGGCCTCGTGCAGCCCCTCATAGACCCCGGCCTGATAGGCGCCGAGCGCACCGCCGCCCTGCAGCACCAGGGCGACGACATCGTAGGGCGGCACCTCGATGTGCCCCGGGGCGCTGCGCGCCTGCTTCCGTTTCACGCCACGCATTCGGTCCACTCCTCCGCTGCGTCAGGCGAGATAGTCGTGCACGACGGTGCCGAGGCCGAGCGTCAGGTCGGCGACCAGATGCTTGGCCGACAGCACCTCCAGCACCGGCAACTCGGCGACCGGCGCCAAAGCGTGCGGGTACAGGTCCAGCGCCGCCGGGCCGGTCCAGGCGCCCTTCACGGTCACGTCCTCGAGATAGTAGCGCACCAGCTCGCAGATCCGCGGGCTGCCGTCGACATGCGGGATGATCTTCAAGAGGAAGTTCGGCGCGCCCAGCCCCCTGGCCTCGGCGGCCATGTCCAGGGTGCGGTGCTTGTAGCCCATGGTGCCGGTGGCGATGCGGATCGAGCCGTAGTTCAGCGTGCCGACCAGCGTGTCGGTCTCGACCGCCAGCGTCGGCTGCGCCAGCTTCTTCGGGAAGCCCCACAGCTCGCGCCCGCCGGCGATCGGCGGATGGTCGTTCAGGAACATCTGGTGGGTGTAGCCGCCGGTCTGGCCTTGCCAGCGCACCGGGATCACCTGGCCGCTCTCGGTGTAGTCGCCGAAGCCGGTCGAATCCGGCATGCGGATGAACTCGTAGCTCACCACCGGCTCGACGATCTCCAGCGGCTCCGGCACCACCCGGCGCAGCGCCTCCGGATCGGTGCGGTAGCGGATGATGAAGTACTGGCGGTCGACGAAGCGGTACGGGCCCGGCGGGAAGGCCGGGCTGGTCAGCGGCATGGCGAAGGCGGTCCGCCGCACGGTCTCGCGATCCATCGCGCTGCATCCTCGCTGTTGTGCGCTGCACAAGACTAGCCGAGCGAAGCGGCGGGAGGAGTCGGAAACCGTCGTGTTAAGGAAATTTCACGTGCGCGATGCGGCCGAACGGGGCGGGGCGACCGATTGTCCTGCTTCTGTATAGGAATAGATGCCACGTTGACTTGCAACCGCTATCGGGGCGTAACATATGGGAAAAAGGAGGGGCTGAACCACTGTCCAGCTTTCAACAGAGGAGCGAGAGATGGCCGTCGCAGAGCGTATTGAAGCGCTTCGGACCAAGCACGCCGCCCTGGATCGCACATTGGAAGAAGCGGTCCACCGCCCCCTACCCGACGAGCTCGAGATCGTACGGCTGAAAAAGGAAAAGCTGAGACTGAAGGACGAGATGGCGCGATTGGATCACGCCTGACGGAGAGATCACGGATCTCCGAATTCTAAGGGCGGTGCCGGGGGGCGCCGCCCTTGTCGTTTCAGGAGGCCGCGTTGTGGCTCTCAGTCCTCCTGGGTTTCCTCGGCATCCTCGTCGAAGCTGACGGTCGGGGTCGGGATCGCACCCGGCGGCAGGTTGGCGCGGGCCTTGGTCAGGGCCGCATCCAGCTCCATGTAGGAACAAAGACCCAGCATCACCGGGCTGCGCGGCTTCAGGTTCGGCGAGTTCCAATGGCTCTTGTCGCGGATCGCCTGGATGGTCGGCTTGGTGGTGCCGATCAGCTTGCAGATCTGGGCATCCGACAGCTCCGGATGCTCCTTCAGCAGATAGGCGATGGCGTCCGGCTTGTCGCCGCGCTTGGTCACCGGCGTGTAGCGCGGGCCCTTGGAGCGGGCGACCGGCTGCGGCATGTCCGACACCGCCATGCGCAGCCGGGCGTTCGGGTCGGCCTGGCAGCGCTCGATCTCGGCCTGGGTCAGCTGGCCGTTGACGATCGGGTCCAGCCCGACCATGCCGATCGCGACTTCTCCGTCGGCGATGGCCCGGATCTCCAGCTCATGCAGGCCGCAGAAGGCGGCGATCTGGTCGAAGCTCAGCGACGTGTTCTCGACGAGCCAGACGGCGGTCGCCTTCGGCATCAGGGGCTGTTTGTTCATTCTTCGCGTACTCCTCTGCGCAAAGCGATCCCGCCGCGACCGGCCGGGGCGGCCGACCTGTCCTCTCGCACTCGCATTTAAGGGAGGGGAGCGGGGTCGGCGCGGCGCCGCCCACGGTGCTCGACCTAGGGATGTCACGCGCCCGAGTCAAGCGAGGAGTATGATTTTCCCGACATGGGCGCTCGATTCCATCAGCGCATGCGCCTCCGCCGCCTGCGCCAGCGGGAAGGTGGCGTGGATCACCGGCCGGATCCGCCCGGCCTCGATCAGCGGCCAGACCTCGGCCTCGAGCGCCGCGGCGATGGCGCCCTTCTCGGCGACGCTGCGCGGCCGCAGGGTCGACCCGGTCAGGGTCAGCCGCTTGGCCATCACCTTCTGCAGGTCGACCTCGACCTTCGAGCCCTTGAGGAAGGCGATGCTGACCTGCCGGCCGTCCACCGCCAGCGCGTCGATGTTGCGGGCGACATAGTCGCCGCCGACCATGTCGAGGATCACGTCCACGCCGCGGCCGCCGGTCTTCTCCTTGATCACCGCGGCGAAGTCCTGCTCGCGATAGTCGATGGCGACATCGGCGCCCAGGTCGAGGCAGGCTTGGGCCTTCTCGGCGCTGCCGGCGGTGGCGAAGACGGTGGCGCCCCGGGCCTTGGCCAGCTGGATCGCCGTGGTGCCGATGCCGCTCGACCCGCCATGCACCAGGAAGCGCTCGCCGGCCTGCAGGCGGCCGCGCTCGACCACATTGGTCCAGACGGTGAACAGGGTCTCGGGCAGGCCCGCCGCCTCGGCCGGGGACAGGCCTTTCGGGATCGGCAGGCATTGCGGCGCCGGGGCGACGCAATACTCGGCATAGCCGCCGCCGGCGACGAGGGCGCAGACCGGGTCGCCGGCGCTCCAGCCCGCGACATCCGGGCCGAGGGCGGCGACGGTGCCGGCGACCTCCAGCCCCGGCAGCGGGCTGGCGCCCGGCGGCGGGTTGTACATGCCGCGGCGCTGCAGCACGTCGGGCCGGTTCACCCCGGCCGCGGCCACCCGGATCAGGATCTCGCCGGTCCCGGGCGACGGCACCGGCAGGGTCGCCGGCTTCAGCACCTCGGGCCCGCCGGGGGCCTCGATCACGATCGCGTTCATGGTCTCGGGAAGGATGCTGGTCATCGGCTCTCGCCCTGTTTTCGGGAGGGGGCGGATGATGGCCGAAATGTCATCCGGCCGTCATCCGGGCGTCGGATGGAGCGGCCTAAGGTCGCCCGTCGACAGTGAAGGCGCTCCGGCACGCTTGCGCTCCGGGCTTGCCGATCCTCGCGCCGCCCGCGAGGATTGTCCATCCGCTGCCGAAGGAGATGGCCGATGGATCCGGAAGATCTCGAACCGCGCAAACGAAAGGCACCACCGAAGCCGCTCGACGGCATGTCGGTCGCCGAGCTCGAAGAGTATGTCGCCGAGCTCGAGGCCGAGATCGCCCGCGCCCGCGGCGTCATCGCCGGCAAGCAGAGCCACAAGAGCGCAGCGGATGCGCTGTTCAAGCGCTGAGGCGCCCTCGAAAACCCAATCCCGTCATCGTAAGGAACGGACCCATGTTGAAGGGCAAGGTTGCGATCGTCACCGGATCGACCAGCGGCATCGGGCTCGGCATCGCCCGGGTGCTGACCGGCCAGGGTGCCGACATCGTGCTGAACGGCTTCGGCGACGCCGGCGAGATCGAGGCGATCCGCAGCGGCATCGAGCGCGAGCACGGGGTGCGCGCGGTCTATGACGGTGCCGACATGTCGAAGGGCGATGCGGTGCGCGGCCTGGTGGCGGCGACGGTCGAGCGGCTCGGCCGGGTCGACATCCTGGTGAACAACGCCGGCATCCAGTTCACCGCGCCGGTGGAGGAGTTCCCGGCCGACAAGTGGGACGCGATCCTGGCGATCAACCTGTCGGCGGCGTTCCACGGCATCGCCGCGGCGGTGCCCGTGATGAAGCAGCAGGGCTGGGGCCGGATCGTCAACATCGCCTCGGCCCACGGCCTCGTCGCCTCGGCGCACAAGGCGGCCTATGTCGCGGCCAAGCACGGCCTCGTCGGCCTGACCAAGGTGGTGGGGCTGGAGGCGGCCGGGACCGGCGTCACCTGCAACGCGGTCTGCCCCGGCTGGGTCCGGACGCCCCTGGTCGAGAAGCAGATCAGCGCCATCGCGGCGGAGAAGGGCATCAGCCAGGACGAGGCGGCGCGGCAGCTCCTGGGCGAGAAGCAGCCCTCGATGACCTTCGTGACGCCGGAGCAGCTGGGCGGCACGGTCGCCTTCCTGTGCTCGGACGCGGCGGAGCAGATCACCGGCACGAGCGTGTCGGTCGACGGCGGCTGGACCGCGCAATAGCCGGTCGTTTCCCGGGGGCGGGGACGATCATCGCCCCCTTGAACCCGGAATTCATCCACCCCAGATCGATGGTCGTGGCGGTGCCCAGCCGGGGCCGCCACGTCGCAAACCCCGCGGCGCGACCATCGGTGCGCCGCACAGGTATCGCTCACTGGAGGATATCCATGCGTACTCTTGATCTCTCCCCGCTGTTCCGCTCGACCATCGGCATCGACCGCATGTCGCGGCTGCTCGATTCCGCGCTGCAGTTCGACACCGCGGCGCCGTCCTACCCGCCCTACAACATCGAGAAGACCGGCGAGGATGCCTACCGCATCACCATGGCGGTGGCGGGCTTCGGCGAGGACGACCTCGAGGTCGTGACCTCCGAGAACACCCTGACCGTCCGCGCCAAGGCGGCCGTGGACGAGGAGGAGAAGAACCGGGTCTTCCTGCATCGCGGCATTGCCGGCCGGGCCTTCGAGCGGCGCTTCCAGCTCGCCGACTACATCAAGGTCGGCGGCGCGTCGCTGGTGAACGGCCTGCTCAACATCGACCTGGTCCGCGAGGTGCCGGAGGCGCAGAAGCCCCGCACCGTGAAGATCGCGGTCGGCCAGGCCGAGGCGCCGAAGCAGATCGCCGCCTGACGGCCGGAACGGGGGCGCCGCCGCAGCGGCGGCGCCCCGTCTCCCGAGCCGCAGAGACAAAAAAGAGGGCCGCTTCCCGCGGCCCTCGTTTTTTGAAGCCTCGCCTGCTCAACTCGAGCATTGCGCGACGATAAGAGTCATTTTGCCGCTGCGTCAAGCACTCGTTTGGGTCAGAAAAACCCTTTGTTTTGAAGGGTTTTCAGCTGTTCGCCGGCTTTCGGCGGCATCGGCTGAATCACAAGAGCGCTAAATGATATTAAAAATGTAATATTTCTGGGGACTTGCCGATCAGGGCTTAGACCGGATGGAAACGGGAACGTTACCCGCAATTATAGCCCGATCGCCGTAAGGTCACACGAATTTCATCGAGAATCGTCGGATCGTCGATCGTCGCCGGCACGGCGAAGGGGACCGAATCGGCGATTCGGGCCATCGTGCCGCGCAGGATCTTGCCCGACCGGGTCTTCGGCAGGCGGTCGACGATCATCGCCGTCTTGAACGCCGCGACCGGGCCGATGCCGTCGCGCACCCGCTGCACCGCCTCGGCCAGGATGGCCTCGTGCGGCCGCGTCACCCCCGCCTTCAGCACCAGGAAGCCCAGCGGCACCTGGCCCTTGAGGTCGTCCGCCGCCCCGATCACCGCGCATTCCGCGACGTCGGGATGGCCGGCCAGCACCTCCTCGATCTGCCCGGTCGACAGGCGGTGGCCGGCGACGTTGATGACGTCGTCCACCCGGCTCATGACGAAGACGTAGCCATCCTCGTCGACCAGCCCGGCATCGCCGGTCTTGTAGAAGCCCGGATGGTCCTCGAGATAGGCGCTGCGGAAGCGCGCATCGGCCCGCCACAGCGTCGGCGCGGCGCCGGGCGGCATCGGCAGCTTGCAGGCCAGCGCCCCGATCTCGCCGCGCGGCATCTCCCGCCCGTCGGCCCCCAGCACCCGCACATCCCAGCCCGGCATCGGCTTCGTCGGCGAGCCCGGCTTGACCGGCATCGCCTCCAGCCCCAGCGGGTTGGCGCAGATCGGCCAGCCGGTCTCGGTCTGCCACCAATGGTCGATCACCGGCACCTGCAGCAGCCGCTCGGCCCAGCCCAGCGTGTCGGGGTCGCAGCGCTCCCCGGCCAGGAACAGGGCACGGAAGGTCGACAGGTCGCGGCCGGCCAGCAGGCGGCCCTCCGGATCCTCGCGCTTGATGGCGCGGAAGGCGGTCGGCGCGGTGAACAGCACCGAGACGCCGTGCTGCTCGGCCACCCGCCAATAGGCCCCGGCATCGGGCGTGCCGACCGGCTTGCCCTCGTACATCACGCTGGTGCAGCCGGCCAGCAGCGGGCCGTAGACGATGTAGGAATGGCCGACCACCCAGCCGACATCCGAGGCGGTCCACATCACCTCGCCGGGCCTGAGCCCGTAGATCGCGGGGATGCTCCAGGCCAGGGCCACGGCATGGCCGCCATTGTCGCGGACGATGCCCTTGGGCTGGCCGGTGGTGCCGGAGGTGTAGAGGATGTAGAGCGGGTCGGTCGCCGCCACCGGCACGCAGCCGGCCGGCTCGGCCGCGGCCTCCAGCCCGGCCCAGTCGTGGTCGCGTCCCGGCGTCATCGCCGCCTCGCATTGCGGCCGCTGCAGCACCACCGTCGCCGGCACCTTGTGCCTGGCGAGGCCGAGAGCGGCGTCGAGCAGCGGCTTGTAGGCGACGACCCGCGTCCCCTCGATGCCGCAGGAGGCGGAGATGACCAGCTTCGGCTCGCAATCGTCGATCCGCGCCGCCAGCTCCGGCGCCGCGAAGCCGCCGAACACCACGGAATGCACGGCGCCCAGCCGGGCGCAGGCCAGCATGGCGATCGCCGCCTCCGGCACCATCGGCATGTAGATCACCACCCGGTCGCCAGGGCCGACGCCCAGGGCCCGCATCGCCCCGGCGAAACGGGCGACCCGGTCGGTCAGCTCGGCATAGGTGAAGCGCCGCACCGTGCCGGTGACCGGGCTGTCGTAGATCAGCGCCAGCCGGTCGCCATGGCCGGCGGCGACATGGCGGTCGAGCGCGTTGAAACAGGTGTTGAGCCGGCCGCCGGCGAACCAGCGGAAGAAGGGCGCGTTGCCGTCGTCCAGCACCCGGTCCCAGCGCCGGTCCCAGTCGATCGCGGCGGCGGCCTCGCCCCAGAATCCCTCGGGATCGTCGAGCGACCGGCGATAGGCCTCGGCATAGGCTCCCATGGCGTCCTCCCGTGTTTTGCGAAGCCTAGCGCCGCCGCGGCGCCGACGCGAGGGGCCGTCCTGCTTTCCGCCCGGGCCGGGGCGGTGCCAGAATGGGCCGGGACAGGGAGACCCGCCGATGCCGCACGCCTACGACACCGATCTCGACCGCAACCCGGCCAATCACGTGCCGCTGACGCCGATCTCCTTCCTCGGCCGCACCGCGCTGGCCCATCCGGACCGGACGGCGGTGGTCTATGGCGAGGTGAAGCGAAGCTGGCGCGAGACCGCGGAGCGCTGCCGCCGCCTGGCCTCGGCCCTGTCCCGCCGCGGCATCGGCAGGAACGACACGGTGGCGGTGATGGCGCCGAACATCCCGGAGGCGTTCGAGGCGACCTTCGGCGTGCCGATGGCCGGCGCCGTGCTGTGCGCCCTCAACGTCCGGCTCGACGCCGCCGCCATCGCCTTCCAGCTGCGCCATTCCGAGACCCGGGTGCTGCTGGCCGACCGCGAATACGCCCCCGTGATGCGGGCGGCGCTGGCGCAGCTCGACGCGCCGCCGCTGGTGGTCGACATCGTCGACCCGTCGGTGGCGGGCGAGCCGGTCGGCGATCTCACCTACGAGGATCTGCTGGCCGAAGGCGATCCGGCCTGGCCGGGCGTGAGGCCGGGCGACGAATGGGATGCGATCGCGCTCGGCTACACCTCCGGCACCACCGGCGATCCGAAGGGCGTGGTCACCCATCACCGCGGCGCCTATCTCAACGCGCTCGGCAACGTCGTCACCTGGGGGATGCCGCACCACCCGGTCTATCTCTGGACCCTGCCGATGTTCCACTGCAACGGCTGGTGCTTCCCCTGGACGATCACGGCGATGGCCGGCACCCATGTCTGCCTGCGCCGGGTGGCGGCGCGCGAGATCTACGCGGCCATCGCCGACCACGGCGTCACCCATCTCTGCGGCGCGCCGATCGTCATGAGCATGCTGCTGAACGCCCCGGCCGGGGAGCGGCGCGACTTTCCGCAGGCGGTGCAGATGATGACCGCGGCCTCGCCCCCGCCGGCGGCGGTGCTGGAGGGCATGGCCCGGCTCGGCATCAAGGTCACCCATGTCTACGGCCTGACCGAGGTTTACGGCCCGGCCGTGGTCTGCGACTGGAAGCCGGAATGGGACGCCCTGCCGGCCGGGGAGCAGGCGCGGCTGCAGTCGCGCCAGGGCCTGCCCTATGTGGTGCAGGAAGGGCTGATGGTGGCCGACCCCGAGACCCTGGCCCCGGTGCCGGCCGACGGCGAGACGCTGGGCGAGGTGTTCATGCGCGGCAACATCACCATGAAGGGATACCTCAAGAACCCGTCGGCCACGGCGAAGGCCTTCGCCGGCGGCTGGTTCCACACCGGCGACCTTGGCGTCATGCACCCCGACGGCTATATCGAGCTGAAGGACCGGTCGAAGGACATCATCATCTCCGGCGGCGAGAACATCTCGACCATCGAGGTCGAGGGCGTGCTGTACCGCCACCCGGCGGTGCTGGAGGCGGCGGTGGTGGCGCGGCCGGACGAGAAATGGGGCGAGACCCCCTGCGCCTTCGTCACCCTGCGGCCGGGCGCCGAGGCGACGGCGGAGGAGATCATCGCCTTCAGCCGCCAGCACCTGGCGGGGTTCAAATGCCCGAAGACGGTGGTGTTCGGCGATCTGCCCAAGACCTCGACCGGCAAGATCCAGAAATTCGTGCTGCGCGACCGGGCGCGGGGGCTGTGATGGGCGGATTCCCTGCTGCGTAGGTTGGGTTCGCCCCTCGGCGAACCCAACACCTGGACGGCGGCAGATTGTTGGGTTCGCGTTCGCGAACCCAACCTACGGGCTGGCGCGGCTGGTGGCTGCCGTGGCTCTGTCGCCATCGGCCTCCACCGCCGCCAGGTCGGCGCCGCGGGTCTCGCGCGACAGCAGCACGCACAGGATGCCCGGCACCGCCATCAGCGCGGCGTAGATCGCGACGGATTGCGGCGTGCCGGTCCAGCCCAGCAGCGCCGTGCCGATCAAGGGCGCCACCGACCCGCCGACCACCGAGGCGACCTGGTAGCTGACCGACATGGCGGTGTAGCGCACCCGGGTCGGGAACAGCTCGGTGAACCAGGCCGACATGCTGCCGACGATGATGCCGTGGCAGGTCAGGGTCAGCAGCGTCACCTGCAGCACCGTCTCCGGCGGCGTCCCCGGCGGCAGGGTGAACAGGAGGGCGCCGGCGCCGATGCCGGCGATCAGGCCCAGCAGCATCACCGGCCGCCGGCCGATCACGTCGGAGACCCAGGCGGCGGCCATGATCACCGCGACCTCCAGGATCGAGCCCCAGAACAGCGCGTCCGACCCGACGCCGCGAGCGAGACCCAGAAACTGCACCACCAGCACCAGGAAGAAGGTGGTGAACAGGTAGAACAGCGTGTTCTCCGCCGCCTTCACCAGGAACACCTGGCCCATCGGCCGCCAGTGGCTGCGCAGGGCCTCGGCCAGCGGCGCCGCCGGCAGCTCGCGGCGCTTTGCCGCCAGCTCAGCGAAGACCGGCGATTCCTCGACCCGCCGCCGCACCCAGAGGCCCAGCAGCACCAGCACGATCGAGAACAGGAAGGGCAGGCGCCAGGCCCATTCGGCGAAGCCGGCCTCGCCGTAATGCGCGGTCAGGGCGCCGATGGTGGCGGCGGCCAGGACATTGGCGGCCGGGCCGCCGATCATCGGGAAGCTGGTCCAGAAGCCGCGCCGCTTGCCCGGCATGGATTCGGCGACGATCAGCAGCGCCCCGGTGGCCTCGCCGCCGACGGCGATGCCCTGCAGCACGCGCAAAGTGACCAGCAGGATCGGCGCCAGCGCCCCGGCCGTGGCATAGGTCGGCAGCAGGCCCATGGCGAAGGTGGCGGCGCCCATCATCAGCAGGCTGACCACCAGCGCGTTCTTGCGGCCGATCCGGTCGCCCAGCGCGCCGAACAGGATGCCGCCCAGCGGCCGGGCCAGGAAGCCGATGGCGAAGGTGCCCAGCACCGCCATCGTTCCCGCCAGCCGGTCCTCGCCCGGGAAGAACGCCTTGTCGAACACCAGCACGGCGCAGAAGGCGAAGATGAAGAAGTCGTACCATTCGATGATGGTGCCGACGGCGCTGGCGAACAGCAGGCGCACCCGCTCCGCGATCGAGGTCGTCATGGATCCTCCCCTCGTCCTTTTGGTCGCTTGGTCCGGCCATCCGCGGAGCGCCGGGCTTGCCGCGGCCGCGCCCTCGCGTATGGTCGGACATTCCGCCGGCCGCGCGCTTCCACGCGGTGAGCGGGCTGCCTTGAATGGAAGCCAATCTCGTTTCATATGAAACGAATGTCAAGCGGGCGGGGAGGCCGGCGATGCGGGACCAGGCGATGCGGGCGGAGTTCGATCTCGAGGCATTCCTGCCTTATGAGCTGTCGGTGGTCAGCAACCGGGTCAGCCGCACCTTCGCCCGGCGCTATGCCGACGCCTTCGGGCTCAGCATCCCGGAATGGCGGGTGATGGCGATGGTCGGCCGTTATGCGCCCCTGTCCTCGAACCAGATCTGCGAGCGCACGGCGATGGACAAGGCCAAGGTCAGCCGGGCGGTCAGCCGGCTGATCGCGGCGGGCCATCTCAGCCGCGGCACCCATCCGGCCGACCAGCGGCTGATCCAGCTCGACTTCACCGCCGCCGGCCGCCGGGTCTACGACGCCATCGTGCCGCTGGCGCAGGAGATCGAGGCCGAGCTGATGGCCGCCTTCGAGCCGGGCGAGCGCGAGGTGCTGCGGCGCCTGCTGCGCAGGCTCGACGCCCGCGTCTCCAGCCTCGGCACCCCGCCGGACGCGGCCGGGGAGGACTGACGCCCGTCACGGGTGCAGCGACAGGCCTTTCAGCACGCGGTCGACATCCTTGCGGTCCTCATGCATGGCGAAGCCGACCAGGTCCAGCGCCTCGCCCGGCACCGTCTTCACCGCGGCGCGGTTGGCCTCGTCATAGCCGGTGGCGAACAGCTCGGCGGTGTAGATCGCGATCCGCAGGTTGCGGGCCAGCGCCCTGGCATGCGCCGCCTTCAGCGCCTCGGCCGTGCCGGCGAAGACCAGCACCGGCTGGCGGAACATCGGCAGGTACAGGTTGCCCGACCCGTCCTCATAGGGTGCGCCGACCAGCTCCGGCCGGGTGGCGGCGAGGCCGCTGACGGTGAAGGCGGTGACGTTCAGCTTCTGCCACACCGGCAGGTCCTCGCGCAGGGCGACGGCGATCTTGGTGTCGAACCGCATATGTCCTCCTGGTGATTGGCAGGACCCTACGGGCGGGGCCGCCGCCCGGCTTGTACGATCGTGCTGTGGCGGTGGTGCTCCGAGCGGCCTAACATGCGGCCATGGACAGCGGCGAATGGGTCACGGTCGGGCTGGACCGGCGCTTCGGCGTCGAGCGGTTCCGCGCCCATTTCACCGCCCATTGCTACGAGCGGCACGCGCACGAGACCTATGCCATCGGCCTGACCGAGGCGGGGTCGCAGAGCTTCTTCTGCCGCGGCGGCACGCACCGCACCCGGCCGGGATCGGTGATCACCTTCAACCCGGCCGAGATCCATGACGGCCACGCGACCAACGCCGAGGGCTTCCTGTACCGGATGCTCTACATCGCGCCGGAGACGGTGGCGGCGGTGCTCGACGATGCCGGCATCCGCCCGCCCTGGGCCCTGGCCTTCCCCAACATCCTGTCCGAGGACCCCGTTCTCGCGGCGCTGATCGCCCGCGCCGTCGACGCTTTCGCCGAGCCGGGGGCGACGCTGGCGCGGTCCGAGGCGCTGGCGGCGATGGTGGTGGGGCTGGCCCATCGCCAGGCCGGGGCGCCGGCGCCCGGCCTGTCCCGCCCCGCCGATGCGGCGCTGGCGCGGGTGCGCGACCATCTGCACGCCCATTTGGGCGACGACATCACCGCCGACGATCTCGCCGCCGTGGCGGGGCTCAGCCGCTTCCACATGTCCCGCGCCTTCACCCGGCGCTACGGCGCGGCGCCGGCGACCTATCTGCGCTGGATCCGGCTGGAGCGGGCGAAGCGGATGCTGGCGGCGGGCGAGGCCCCGGCCCAGGTGGCGGCGGCCACCGGCTTCACCGACCAGGCCCATCTGACGCGCCGTTTCAAGGGCGCGTACGGCGTCACCCCGGCGCGGTTCCAGAAGGCAGCGCGGGCGGCCTGACCCGCTCGTAGGTTGGGTTCGCGGCGCGAACCCAACATCCGGCCGATGGCTTGGATGCTGTCGGGTTCGCCTGCGGCGAGCCCAACCTACGCCGATAGCCCCAGCCGCTGCACCACCTCGTCGGCGATCGACAGGCTCGAGGTCAGGCCCGGGCTCTCGATGCCGAACAGGTTGACCAGGCCGGGCACGCCATGCCCCTCCGGCCCCTGGATCACGAAATCCGCCGCGGCGGCGCCGGGCGGGGTGATCTTCGGGCGGATGCCGGAATAGTCCGGCAGCAACGCCCCGTCCGGCAGCGCCGGCCAGTAGCGGCGGATCGCGGCGTAGAAGCTCTCCGCCCGCGCCGGATCGACCCGGTAGTCCAGCGTGTCGACCCATTCGACGTCGGGGCCGAAGCGCACCCGGCCGCCCAGGTCGATCGTGGCATGGGTGCCGAGCCCACCGGGCACCGGCACCGGGTAGATCAGGTGGCGGAAGGGCGGCCGGCCGGACAGGCCGAAATAGTTGCCCTTGGCCAGATAGGGCTGCGGCACCGATGCCTCGGGCACCCCGGCGATGCGGCGGGCGACGGCCGGGGCCGACAGGCCGGCCGAGTTCACCACGCGGCGGGCCAGCAGCGCCATGCCGCCATCCTCGGTCGCGATCTCCAGATGCAGCCCCCCGGGCGTGACGGCCGCCGATTCCAGCCGGCTGTGATAGGCGATCATCGCCCCCCGCGCCTCGGCGTCGCCCAGCAGCGCCAGCATCAGCCCGTGGCTGTCGACGATGCCGGTGGAGGGCGAGAACAGCGCCGCGGTGCAGGCGATCTCCGGCTCCAGCGCATGCGCCTCGTCCGCGGTCAGCGGCCGCAGCGCGTCGTCCTCGCCGGTCAGGCCGTTGGCCCGGGCGGCCGCCTCGATCCGGACCAGCGTCGCGGCCTCCTGCTCGTCGGTGGCGACGATCAGCTTGCCGCAGCGCCTGGCGGTGACGCCGTGCTCCTCGCAATAGCGGTACAGCGCCCGGCGGCCGGCGACGCAGTGCCGGGCCTTCAGGCTGCCCTGCGGGTAGTAGATGCCGGCATGGATCACCTCGCTGTTGCGGGCCGAGGTCTCGGTGCCGAAGGCGTCCGCCGCCTCCAGGATGATCACCTCCTGCCCGGCCCGGGCCAGCGCCCGGGCGACGGCCAGGCCGACCACCCCGGCGCCGACCACCACCGCATCGACCGTGTCGGTCATGCCGCGCCGCGCAGCTGGCCGATGGCCCGCGCGACGCCGCGCAGCTCGGCCAGCCCCTTCAGCCGGCCGATCAGCGAATAGCCGGGATTGGTCTTCTTGTGCACGTCGTCGGCCAGGAGATGGCCGTGGTCGGGCCGCATCGGGATCTCCCAATCCGCCCGGCCGACCGCCTGGCGCGCCCGCTCCTCCGCCATCAGCGCGTCGATCACCGCCACCATGTCGGCGCCGCCTTCCAGGTGCTCGTCCTCGAAGAAGGAGCCGTCGGGCTCGACCGTGACGTTGCGCAGATGGGCGAAGTGGATGCGCGGCGCGAACTCCCGCGCCATCGCCGCCAGGTCGTTGTCCGGCCGCGAGCCGTAGGAGCCGACGCACAGCGTCAGCCCGTTCGCCGGCCGGTCGACCATGGCCAGGATGGCGCGGGCGTCGGCGGGGGTGGAGACGATGCGCGGCAGGCCGAACAGCGGGAAGGGCGGGTCGTCCGGATGCACCGCCAGGCGGGCGCCCACCTCCTCCGCCACCGGCACGACGGCGGCCAGGAAGGCCTTGTAGTTCGCCCGGAAGTCGTCGGCGGTGATCCCGGCATAGGCGGCCAAACGGCGCTCGAACCCGGCCCGGTCGTTGACCGCGCCGGCCACGCCCGGCAGGCCGGCGATGATGGTCTTCTCCAGCTCCGCCTGCTCGCTCTCGCTCATCGCCGCCACGCGGTCGCGGGCGCGGGCCAGCACCTCGGGCCGGTGGTCGGCCTCGGCGCCGCGGCGCTTCAGGATGAAGGCGTCATAGGCGGCCATGTCGACCGCGTCGAAGCGCAGGGCGTAGCCTGTGGTCGGCAGCCGCCACATCAGGTTGGTGCGGGTCCAGTCGACCACCGGCATGAAGTTGTAGCAGACGGTCGTCACCCCGGCCGCGGCGACGTTGCGCAGCGACTGGGCGAAGACGGCGATCGCCTCGGCCGCGCCGGCGCCGCCGGTCTTGACCGCGTCGGGCAGCGGGATGCTCTCGACCACCGACCACGCCAGGCCCGCGGCCTCGATCACCGTCTTGCGCTCGGCGATCTCCCCGGCCGGCCAGACGCTGCCGTCCTGCCGGTGGTGCAGGGCGGTGACGATGCCGCTGGCCCCCGCCTGCTTGACATGGTCCAGCGTCACCGGGTCGTTCGGGCCGAACCAGCGCCAGGTCTCCTTCATCGTCTCCAGCCCCTCATCGCGTGTTGATCTTGTTGCGGCCGATCAGCGGGTACTGCTCGACCTCGTACACCTGGCCGGTGACCGGCGCCGACCGGTCGGACAGCCAGAACACCGCATGCTGCGCCACCTCCTCCGGCCGCAGGATGCGCCCCGTGGGGGCCAAGGCCGGCGGGATGTGCTCGGCCCAGTCGTCGGGCCGGCCCTCGCGGCGCTGGATCGCGCGCTCGGTCTCGGTCAGGGTCCAGCCGACATTCAGCTGGTTCACCCGGATGCGCTCGGCCGACAGCCCGTCGCCCAGGTTGCGCGTCATGGTCATCAGCGCCGCCTTGGACATGGAATAGACCAGCAGGTTGTCCTGGCCGCACAGGGCGTTGACCGAGCCGATGTTGACGATGGCGCCGCCGCTGCCCTGGGCGCGGAAGGCGCGCACCGCCTCGCGGCACAGCAGCAGGGGCGCGCGGGCGTTGACCGCGAAGATGGCGTCGAAGGCGTCGTCGTCGGCCTGCTCCAGCGTCGTGCGGGCCAGGGACGCGGCGTTGTTCACCAGCCCGTCGATCCGGCCATGGGCGCGCAGGACCGTCTCGATGACGGTCGCCGCCACGTCCGGCGCGGTCAGGTCGGCCAGCACCGAGGCGGCACCGAGCTCCGCCGCGGCCTGGGCCAGCGCCTCCGCCTCGATGCCGTGCACCACCACGGTGGCGCCCTCGTCCCGCGCCGCGCGGGCGATCGCCAGGCCGATGCCGGAAGACGATCCGGTGACCAGAATGACCTTGCCCTGAAGCATCCTGCAGCGTGCTCCCGTCCCGATCGACCCGGCTTTCATACCGGCATCAGAGGGCCTTCCGAAAGGTCAGGTTGATCCGCTGGCGGCCCAGAATCGCATGGCTGCCGTCCGGCAGCGGGGCGACACCGTGGAAGGCCAGCCGCGCCGGCCCGCCCCAGACCGCCACGTCGCCATGCTCCACCCGCACCCGGCGCGTCGGGTCGCTGCGCTGCAGCCCGCCGAACAGGAAGGTCGCGGGCAGGCCCAGCGAGACCGAGACGATCGGCGCGCCGGTGTCGCGCTCGTCCCGATCCTGGTGCAGCGACAGGCGCGATCCGGGCTCGTACCTGTTGATCAGGCAGGCGTCGGGCGCGAAGGGGCCGAAGCCGGCCTTGACCGAGGCGGCGTCGGCCAGCTCGGCGAAGACCGGTGGCATCTCCGGCCAGGGGCGGCCGGCGATCGGGTCGTCGGGGTCGTAGCGATAGCCGCTGCGGTCGCTGACCCAGCCGACCCGGCCGCAATTGGTCATCGCCACCGACATGCGGTAGCCGCCGGGCGTGACCAGGTGGCGGAACGGAGCCACAGCCTCCACCGCCCGCACCGCCGCGACCAGCGCCTCGGCCCGGTCGCGGGCGAAGCCGCGCAGCAGCACCGCGCCTTCGGCCAACGGCTCCTCCTCCGGCCCCGATCCGGGAAGGCTGTCGAACAGATCCGCCGTCATGCTCCGGCTCCCGTCATGCGATGGCGCCATCCTCTCTCGTCCTGCCGCGGCGGCCGATCCGTCCCTTGCGGCCGAATTCGGCGCAAGAAGCGGGGTGGCGCGGCCGCGGCGTGGTGCGATCCTCCAGGCCTCACCCGCCCGAGGATGCCCATGATCACCCTCTACGACTACCTGCCGTCGCAGAACGCCTACAAGGTCCGGCTGCTGCTGTCGCATCTGCAGCGGCCCTGGCGCACCGAGATCATCGGCATCTTCGAGGGCGAAGGCCAGCAGCCGGAATACCTGGCGGTCAATCCGACCGGCGCGGTGCCGGCGATCAAGCTGGACGACGGACGGGTGATCGCCGAATCCGCCGCCATCCTGGTCTTCCTGGCCGAGGGCACGGCCTACCTGTCGGACGACCGCTTCGCCCGGGCCAAGGTGCTGCAATGGCTGTCTTTCGAGGGCGATTACGTGCAGTCCACCATCGCGACGCTGCGGCACTGGACCATGACCGGCAAGATCGCGCGCCGCCCGGCCGCGCTGGTCGAGGCCAAGCGCGACGGCTCGCTGAAGACGCTGGCGATCCTGGACCGCGAGCTGGCGCAGCGCGCCTGGCTGGCCGGGCCGGCCTACTGCGTCGCCGACATCGCCGTCTTCGCCTATGTCCATCGGGCGGAAGAGGCAGAGTTGCCGCTGGCCGACTTCCCGCATGTGACGGCCTGGATCGACCGGGTCCGGTCGCAGCCGCGCTTCCTGGCCGAGACCTTCCCCTATTCGATCGATCCGCATTCGGTGAAGGAACTGCCGTGAGCCTTCATTCCGTCGACCGGAACCAGCGCTCGCCGACATCCTCGGCCCGGCGGCGCTCCAGCTCCTCGCTGTAGCGGCGCAGGGCGTAGGCCTCGCTGACATAGCCGATGATCCGCCGCTCCTGCGCGTCGCTGACCACCGGCAGGGTCTCGGTCTCCGCCGCCTGGAACAGCTCCAGCGCCGTGCGGATGGTCTGGCCGGGCAGCAGGATATAGGCGGCGGCGTGGCGCAGCGTGCCGATCTCGGCGGTCTCCGCCTCGGCGTCGTGGTCGGAATTGTGCGCATCCGACACCTGCACCACGCCGGCGGCGCGGCCGGCGGCATCGGTGACGAAGACGCGCTGGGTCGACCCGACCGGGAACTGCTTGCGGAAATCGGCCACCGTCGTCGTCTCCGGCACGCTGCGGGCGTCGCGGCGCATCAGCCGGGCGACGGTCAGGTCGCGGATCCAGCCCACATCCTGGGCGCCGCGGATCGCCTCGCCGCGCAGGTGGAAGCGCCAGGTGGCGAAGGAATAGCCGAACAGGTGCCGCACCACCGCGGCCGCGACCACCACCCCGACCATCACGCCGATGGTGACGGAGAAATCGCCGCTCAGCTCCAGCGCCAGGAAGGTCATGGTCAGGGGCCCGCCGATCACCGCGGCCGCCATCGAGGCCATGCCGACCAGGGAATAGGCCAGGTGCTCGACCGGATGGCCGGGCAGGGCCAGCGCCGTCAGCTGGGCCAGGATGCCGCCGAACAGCGCGCCAGTCAGGAGAGAGGTGAAGAACAGGCCGCCGCGGAAGCCGGCGCCGAGCGAGATCGCCGCCGCCGCCGTCTTGGCGACCAGCAGCAGGGCCAGGGCGGTCAGGGGCGGCGCCAGGGTCAGGTCGGCATAGAGCGCGCCGTGGCCGGAGCTCAGCACCTCCGGGAAGCGCAGCGCCATCAGCCCGACGATCAGCCCGCCCACGGCGGGGCGCAGGATCTGCGGCAGGGCCAGCCGGCGCATCGCCCGCTCGGTCCAGGTGACGCCCTGCATCATCAGGATGCCCAGGCCGGCGCAGGCCAGGCCGATCAGGACGAAGATCGCGTAGTCGCCGGCGTGCAGGCCGGTGGTCCAGGTCACCGTCAGGAACGGGCCCTCGTCCAGCAGCACCCGCTCCACCGCCGTGGCCGCCAGCGCCGCCGCAACCACCGGCGCCAGCGTCGCCGCGGTGTAGGCGCCCATGATCAGCTCGAAGGCGTAGAAGGTGCCGGCCAGCGGCGCGTCGAAAGCAGCCGCGATGGCGGCGGCGGTGCCGCAGCCGACGATGGTGCGCAGATCGGCCCGGCGCAGCCGGAAGATCTGGCCGATGCGCGAGGCGAAGCCGCCGCCGATCTGGGTGTAGCCGGCCTCCATGCCGACCGAGGCGCCAACGCCGCTGGACATCAGCGTGGCGCCGGCGACGACGAAGCCGTCGCGCAGCGACATCCGGCCGCCATAGAGGGCATTGGCCTCGATCGGGTCGACCGGCGGGCGGGGGCGCCAGCGGCTGATCGCCCACATCGCGGCGCCGAAGGCCAGGCCGCCCAGCACCGGCACCAGCACGGTCAGCATCGGGCTGGTGTCGATGCTGGCGCTCAGGCGCTGGCCGCTCGGCAGGCCGAACAGCAGCTCGTGCACGAGCTGCAGCCCCCAGCGCAGGGCGACCACGGCGAGGCCGACGACCACGCCGATCGCCACCGCCAGCAGCGGCAGGGCGATGTCGTTGGCGCGCACGGCGCTGCGCAGCCGGGTCCACAGATGCAGGCGCAGCAGCTGCCGGCGCAGGAAAGGGCGCTGGGGCGGGGAGATTGTCGCGTCTTCGGCCTGGGGCGTGGCCATGGTCGCCGCCGTGTCGGGAGGTTCAGCCCTTGTGGCCGACCCCGGCGGGCGGCGCAAGGGGACGAGGGCTCGACGAATGGTCGCAACTCCGCTCTAACCGGATCGGGGGCGAAAGACGAAGGTGACGCGATGGTCCTGATCGGCTGCTTCCTGCCCTTCATCCTGGCGCTGGCCGGCGCCGTGGCCGGGCACCTCCTCGGCAGCGGCAGCATCGGTCTCTGGGGCATGGGCATCGGCTTCGTCGCCGGGCTGGTCCTGGCGGCGGCGATCGGCGCGGTGGCGATGCGGTCCAAGCGCGACTGATCGGCCCGGCCGGCAGGAACTCACATTTCCCAGCTCCTATTGAGAGAATCAGCGCGAACAACGCGAGGTGCCGTCATGGGCATCGGAACCATTCTGCTGGTCATCCTGATCATCCTCCTGATCGGCGCCTTCCCGTCCTGGCCGTACAGCAGCGGCTGGGGCTACGGGCCGAGCGGGATCCTCGGGGTGATCGTCATCGTCCTGCTGATCCTGGTGCTGATGGGGCGAATATAGCCCGGGCCATGCGGGCGGAATCACCCCAGGTCGACAGCCAGATCAGCAGGTCGGTGATCACGGCGATCAGCGCATAGAGCCGCCCCCGGGCATGGCCGGGCCCCAGCTGCGCCTCGGCCGTGCGCAGATGAGCGATCTCCTCGACATTGATGTCGCGGATGATGGCGCCGACGCCGTCATCCTTGCCCGCCAGGAAGTGCAGCTGGTCGCCGAGATGGCGGTGCACCGCGGCCTCGACCGCGGCGGTGCAGATCCAGATCGTCCGCCGCCCGGCCAGCGCGGTGGCGAAGCCCAGGACGATGCCGCCCAGGCTCCACAGCCGCATCACCCGGCAGGGGCGGGAGCCGCGGGTCGGCATGGCGCCGCGGAACAGGCGGCAATGCCGGATCTCGTCGGCCCGCATCGCCTCCAGGCGCGTCACTAGATCCGGCCACAGCCGGCGGGCGACGGCGATCTGCGCGCCGTAGATCCGGATCGCGCCGTATTCTCCGGCATGGTTGACGCGCAGGATCCGGGCGATGGTCCGCCGGTCGCGACCCGAGATGCCGGCGGCAGGGCTGGCGGCGACGGCGGCATCGAGCGACGGGTCCGCGGCGGCCATGGCTTCAGGTTCCCCGCGGCTTGGCCCGGGCCGTGGCCGGGGCGGCCAGCGGGTCGTCGGGCCAGGGGTGCCGGGGATAGCGGCCGCGCATGTCCTTGCGCACCTCGGCATAGCTGCCGGCCCAGAAGCCGGCGAGGTCGCGGGTCACCTGCAGCGGCCGCCCGGCCGGGGACAGCAGATGGATCGCGACCGGCACCCGGCCGCCCCCGACGCGCGGTGTCTCGGCCTGGCCGAACATCTCCTGCAGCTTCACCGCCAGCACCGGCTGGGCCGGATCGGCATAGTCCAGCGCAGCGCGGCGACCGCTGGGAATCGGGATCGTGCCCGGCGCCAGGGCGTCGAGCGCGCGCTGCCGTTCCCAGCCCAGCGACGTCGCGAGGATCTGCGCCAAGTCCAGCCGGTCGAGATCGCTGCGCCGCCGCATCCCGCCGAGATGCGGCCCCAGCCACTCCTCCAGCGTCTCGGTCAGCGCCGCATCCGACCAGTCGGGCCAGGCCTCGCCCTCCAGCGCCCGGGCGAAGCCGACGCGCCGGCGCAGCGCCACCGCGCCGTCGCGCCAGGGCAGGGCGTCGAGGCCGAGCCGCCGCACCCCCTCCAGCAGCGCCGCGGCGACGGAAGCGGGATCCGGGTTCGGCAGAGCCGCATCGGCCAGCACCAGCGCGCCCAGCCGGCGCTGGCGGCGGGCGGCCACGACCTGCTCGGCGGCATCCCAGGCGACTGTCTCGACCCAGGCGATGCGGTCGCCCAGCACCGCCTCCAGCGTCGCCTCGTCCAGCGGTGCCGCCGCCAGGATGCGGGCCTCGCGCCCGGCATCGTCGGTCTCGGCGACCGCGAGATAGTCGGCGCCGGCCAGCGGATCGCCCTCCCGCAGCGTCGCGCCCCGGCCATTGGCCAGGAGGACGCTGCCGCGACCGCCCGGCCGGCGCTTGGCCACGCGGTCGGGATAGGCCAGCGCCAGCAGGGCTCCCGCGTCCTCGGGCCTGCCGCCGCCCTTCAGGTCGAAGCGGCGGGCGATGTCGCGCGCCGCCTCGCGCAGCCGGGCGACGGCCGGGTCGCCGCGATCGCGATGCAGGACCTCGAGCGAGGCCCGCAGATCGGTCTCCGATGACGGGCGGCGGCCTTCCAGGATCGCCGCCAGCTCCGCCGCCGTGCCGCCGATTCCATCGGCCTTGGCCCGCAGCACCATGTGAGCGAGACGCGGATGCAGCGGCAGCCTCGCCATCGCCTTGCCATGCGCGGTCGGCCGAATCTGGGGGCCCTCGGCCGCGTCGATGGCGCCGAGATCGGCCAGCAGCGCCCGGGCCTGGGCCAGGGCCGCGGCCGGCGGCGGGTCCAGCCAGGCCAGGTCGCCGCCGCCCCCGCCCACACCCCATAGGGCCAGCTCCAGCGCCAGCGGCGCCAGGTCGGCGACCAGGATCTCGGGCGGATCGAACGGCGCCATGGCGCCCTCGCCGGCCTTGGCCCACAGGCGCCAGCACACGCCCGGTTCCGTCCGCCCGGCGCGGCCGCGGCGCTGGTCGGCGGCGGCGCGGGCGATGGTCACCGTCTCCAGCCGGCTCATGCCGGTGCGCGGGTCGAAGCGCGGTGCCCGGGCCAGGCCGCTGTCGATCACCACCCGCACGCCTTCGATGGTCAGGCTGGTCTCGGCGATGTTGGTCGCCAGCACCACCTTGCGTGTCCCGGCCGGCGCCGGGCGGATCGCCTGGTCCTGTGCCGCCGCCGGCAGGTCGCCGTAGAGCGGCGCCACGGCCACGCCGTCGCCCAGCCCGGCCAGCTTCGCCTGCACCCGCCGGATCTCGCGGGCGCCGGGCAGGAACACCAGCAGGCTGCCCGTCTCCTCCGCCAGCGCGTCGCGCACGGCCCGGGCGACCGCGTCCTCGATCGCCTCGCCGGCGCGGGGCGGGCGATGCTGCGTCTCCACCGGGAAAGCCCGGCCCTCGGAGGTGACGACCGGCGCGTCGCCCAGCAGGCGCGCCACCGGCCCGCCGTCCAGCGTCGCCGACATCACCAGCAGGCGCAGGTCGTCGCGCAGCTCGGCCGTCTCCAGCGCCAGGGCCAGGCCGAGATCGGCGTTCAGGCTGCGCTCGTGGAACTCGTCGAAGATCACGGCGCCGACGCCCTCCAGTGCCGGGTCGTCCTGCAGCATCCGGGTCAGGATGCCCTCGGTCACCACCTCGATCCGGGTGTCCGGCCCGACCCTGCGGTCCATGCGGATGCGGTAGCCGACGGTATCGCCGGGCTTCTCGCCCAGCAGCGTCGCCATGTGGCCGGCGGCGGCGCGGGCCGCGATCCGCCGGGGTTCCAGCATCACGATCTTGCCGTCCAGCCAGGGCTCGCCCAGCAGCGCCAGCGGCACCCGCGTGGTCTTGCCGGCGCCGGGCGGCGCCTGCAGCACGGCGCGGCCGCGCTCGGCCAGCGCCGTGCGCAACTGCGGCAGTGACGCATCGATCGGGAGAGGGGGCAGGGACAGGGTCACGGCGCTCCGGACTGGGCCTCGGGAGGCCTATTCCTGCACCAGGTGCAACGCCCGCTCCAAGGCTAATAGCCGAGCGTCACCATCGAGTAGATGTCGCTGCCCATCTCGACCGCGTTCAGCACCGGGGCCCTGCGGCCGCCGGAGACGGTGCCGCGCACCACGAGCGGCCGGCCGGGGGCCAGGCGGCTGCGGTCGGGGTCCATGGCCAGGGCAAAGGCCGGAGAGAAGCGGATCACGGTCTTGTCCTTCAGGATCACGCCGTCGGGCCGGCCAGAGGCGTCGGACAGCACGAAGTCGATCAGGCCGCTCTTCTCGGTCAGCATCGGCTGGGCCGGGACATAGACGGTGGTCGCGGCGGGTGCCGAGATCACGACGGGCGGCGACGGTGGCGGCGTCACCCGCGCCGGCGGCGCCGGCCGGACCACTCGCGGGGCAGCGGCGGCGACCGCCACCGGCGGCGCGGCGGCAACCACGCGCGGCGGGGCCGCGACCACGGCGGCCGGGGCGGTGCGCGGCGGCGCATAGGTCACGGTGGGCGGCGGGGGCGACACCGGGGCCGGCGCGGCCGCGATCACCCGCGGCGCGGTGTAGGCCGGCGGCACGGCCGCCGGCTGCGGCTCGACCTGCGCGGCCTGCTGCGCGGTCTCGGGTTCGGTCGGATAGGCCCAGGGCGTGATGTCGGTGAGATCGGAGCAGGCGGTCAGGCCGGTCGCGGCCAGGGTGACCGCCACGGCCATTCGGGAAATACGGTCTCTCATCGCCAACGCCCTCACTGCTCGCGACCGCCGGTCGGTACGACGCCGGCTTCAATACGCAAGTATGCTCCGTTTCTCATAAACAGTCGTGAAACATTCGGATATCGAAAATGCTTGCCGTTCCGGGAAGAAGAAGGGGGCCATGCGCGGAACCGGCTTGCACCCCCGGGGTGCGGCGGGTAGAGGACGCGATCCCCGTTCGTCCGCCTTGTCGTTCCCTGCCCCTGGAGTCCCGATCATGTCCGACAGCGTCGAGAGCGTCCGCGCCCCGCACGACGATGCCGACAACCCGCTGAAGACGCCGCGGCTGGAGAAACTGCGGGCGCTGCGGGCGAAGGGGATCGACCCCTACCCCTACCATTACGAGAAGACGGCCGACGCCGCCGGGCTGCAGGCGCGCTACGCCGAACTGCCGGCCGAGGCGGAGAAGCCGGAAGACGTGGTCCGCATCGCCGGCCGCATCCGCGCCTACCGCAACAGCGGCATGTTCATCGACCTGCACGATGCCGGCGGCAAGATCCAGGTGTTCTGCCACAAGGACTATGCCGACCCGGCGACGCAGGAACTGGTCGGGCTGCTCGACATCGGCGACCTGATCGGGGTCGAGGGCTTCATCCGCCGCACCAAGCGCGGCGAGCTGACCATCAACGCCCAGCATGTCGACCTCTTGGCCAAGACGCTGCTGCCGCTGCCGGAGAAGTACCACGGCCTGACCGATGTCGAGGCGCGCTACCGCCAGCGCTATCTCGACCTGATCATGAGCGAGGAGAGCCGCGAGACCTTCCGCGCCCGCAGCCGGATCGTCGCCGACATCCGCCGGCTGATGCAGGAGCGCGGCTTCCTCGAGGTCGAGACGCCGATGCTGCACCCGATCCTGGGCGGGGCCTCGGCCCGGCCGTTCGTGACGCATCACAACACGCTCGACATGGACCTGTACCTGCGCATCGCGCCGGAGCTGTACCTGAAGCGCCTGATCGTCGGCGGCGTGTCGGAGCGGGTGTTCGAGATCAACCGCAACTTCCGCAACGAGGGCATCTCGACCCGGCACAATCCGGAGTTCACGATGCTCGAGCTGTACCAGGCCTATGCCGACTACACCGACATGATGGCGCTGGCCGAGGACATCTTCGCCGCCGCGGCCAGGGCGGCGACCGGCGGCACCGCGGTGACCTTCGGCGAGCACCGGATCGAGTTCGGCGGCCAGTTCCGCCGCGCCCCGATGACCGAGCTGGTGCGCGAGGCGACCGGCGTCGACTTCCTGCAGATCGAGGACGCCGAGGCGGCCAGGGCCGCCGCGCGGGGCCTGCAGCTCAAGGTCTCGGGCAAGGAGAACTGGGGCCAGGTGGTGGAGCTGGTGTTCGGTGAGACGGTCGAGCACACGCTGATCCAGCCGACCCATGTCACCGACATGCCGAAGGAGATCTCGCCGCTGGCCAAGGCGCATCGCAGCGACCCGCGCCTGACCGAGCGGTTCGAGACCTATGCCAATGGCTGGGAGCTGGCCAACGCCTTCTCCGAGCTCAGCGACCCGCAGGACCAGTATGAGCGCTTCGCCGCCCAGGTCGCGGCCCGCGACGCCGGCGACGACGAGGCCCAGATGATGGACCGCGACTACGTCACGGCGCTGGAATACGGCCTGCCGCCGACCGGCGGCATGGGCATCGGCATCGACCGGCTGGTGATGCTGGTCACCAACTCCGCCTCGATCCGCGACGTCATCCTGTTCCCGACCCTGCGGCCCAGGAAGTAGGGCTCTACCGGCAGGCATCGTAGATTGGGTTCGCGTGAGCGAACCCAACATCCCGCCATTCGATGAACCTGTTGGGTTCGCTGCCGCGAACCCAACCTACGATGATATGCGGTGAAGGCGCGTCGCGCCTCGTCCCGCCTCATTTGAAATCCCGGCTCTTCAGCGTCACCCGGTGGCCGCGGGCAGGGTCGGCGCGGGGGCGGGACTGGTGGCCGGGGTCGAGCACCACCTGGTCGGTGCCGCGGGCCAGGACCGGCAGCTGGTCGGTCCAGTCGACGAAGCGCTCGGCGACCACATGGATCACCATGTGCTCGCCCTCGCCCACCTTCTGCACCCGGCCCTCGCAGGCCAGCAGGCGCCCGGCATAGACGGCGCGGCGGTACTGCTCCGACACATGCGACCAGACCACGATGTTGGCGGCGCCGCTCTCGTCCTCGATGGTGACGAAGATGGTGTCCTTGGCGGTCTGCGGCCGCTGCCGGAACAGCACGATGCCGGCGATGCGGATGCGGGCGCCGTCGCGGGTCTCGTCGTCGCGCAGGAAGCGGGCCGGGACGATGCCGAGCCGCTGGAGCGCCGGGCGCAGCAGCGCCAGGGGATGGCGGGTCAGCGACAGGCCGGTGGTGGCGTAGTCCTCCAGCACCTCCAGCCCCGGCGGCAGGGGCGGCAGCTCGGCCTCCGGCTCCTCGAACAGCGCCAGCTGGGCCGGCCGGGCGGCGAACAGCGGCAGGGCCTCGCCCGCCACCCCGGAGACCGCCCACAGCCCCTGCTGCCGGTCGAGGCCCATCGAGCCGAAGGCGGCGGCCTCGGCCAGCCGGTTCAGGGCGCGGGCGGAGACGCCGGCGCGGCGGGCGAGGTCGGCCGGCGAGGCGTAGCCGGCGCCGCGCCGTTCCATGACCCTCTTGCCCTCCTCCTCGTTCAGCCCCTTCACCAGGCGCAGGCCCAGGCGTACGGCATGGTCGCGGCCGCCGGTGGGTTCCAGGGTGCAGTCCCAGTCGCTGCGGTTGACGTCGACCGGACGGATCTCGACGCCGTGCTCGCGCGCGTCGCGCACCAGCTGGGCCGGGGCGTAGAAGCCCATGGGCTGCGAGTTGATCAGGGCGCAGCAGAACACCTCGGGGTGGTGGTGCTTCACCCAGGCGCTCTCATAGACCAGCAGCGCGAAGGAGGCGGCATGCGCCTCGGGGAAGCCGTAGCTGCCGAAGCCCTTGATCTGGTTGAAGCAGCGCTCGGCGAAGTCGCGCTCGTAGCCGTTGGCGATCATGCCGTCGATGAAGCGCCGCTCGTACTGGTGGATCGTGCCCTCGTTGCGGAAGGTGGCCATGGCCCGGCGCAGCCGGTCGGATTCGCCGGGCGTGAACCCCGCCGCGACGCTGGCCAGCTTCATGCCCTGCTCCTGGAACAGCGGCACGCCCAGCGTCTTCTCCAGGACGCCGCGGATCTCCGGCTTGGGGTAGGTCACCGGCTCGATCCCGTCGCGGCGCCGCAGATAAGGGTGCACCATGTCGCCCTGGATCGGCCCCGGCCGGACGATCGCGACCTCGATCACCAGATCGTAGAATGTCTTCGGCTTCAGCCGCGGCAGCATCGACTGCTGGGCCCGGGATTCGACCTGGAACACGCCGATCGAATCGGCGCGGCTCAGCATCTCGTAGACCTCGGGATCCTCGCGCGGCGTCATGCCGAGGGTCAGCGGCTCCGGGTACCGCTCCGGATAATGCTTGTTCATCAGGTCGAAGCCGCGCTTCAGGGCGGTGAGCATGCCCAGCGCCAGCACATCGACCTTCAGCATGCCGACGGCGTCGAGGTCGTCCTTGTCCCAGCAGATGACGGTGCGGTCGTCCATCGCCGCGTTCTCGATCGGCACCATCTCGTCCAGCCGCCGTCGGGCGAAGACGAAGCCGCCGGTGTGCTGGCTGAGATGGCGGGGAAAGCCCATCAGCTCGACCGCGAGCTCCAGCGCCAGGCGCAGCCGGGGATCGGCCGGGTCCAGCCCGGCCTCGCGCACCTGGCCCTCGTCCAGCCCGGTCATGCTCCAGCCCCAGACGGAGCCGGACAGAGCGCCGATCATGTCCTCCGACAGGCCCATCGCCTTGCCGACGTCGCGCACCGCGCCGCGGGTGCGGTAGCAGATCACGGTCGCGGTCAGGGCGGTGCGGTGGCGGCCGAACTTCTCGTAGATGTGCTGGATCACCTCCTCGCGCCGCTCGTGCTCGAAATCGACGTCGATGTCGGGCGGCTCGTGGCGTTCCTCGCTGACGAAGCGTTCGAACAGCAGGTCCATCCGC
This sequence comes from Inquilinus sp. NPDC058860, assembly GCF_042743185.1. Lineage (NCBI taxonomy): Bacteria > Pseudomonadati > Pseudomonadota > Alphaproteobacteria > Rhodospirillales > Rhodospirillaceae > Inquilinus > Inquilinus sp. NPDC058860. Next base: position 45,849 of record NZ_JBHYMS010000004.1, read on the forward strand.
ACCGGGTCGATGGCGGTGATGCCGAGGCAGTAGCAGACGACGCTGTTGGCCGCCGAGCCGCGGCCCTGGTTCAGGATGCCGATCTTCTCCTGGCTGGCGAAGGCGACGATGTCGGCCACGGTCAGGAAGAAGGGGGCATAGTCGCGCCGGCCGATCAGGTCGAGCTCGCGGTCGATCTGGGCCTGGACCTTCTCGGGCACGCCGCCGGGATAGCGCCGCGCCGCGCCCTCCCGGGTCAGCTGCTCCAGCCGCTCCTGCGCCGAGACGCCGTCCGGGGCGATCTCCTCGGGATACTCGTAGCCCAGCTCGTCCAGGCTGAAGCGGCAGCGTTCGGCGATCTCGACCGTCCGCTCCAGCGCCTCGGGGTGGTCGCGGAACAGCCGCGCCATCTCGCCGGGCGACTTCAGGTGCCGCTCGGCATTGGCCTCCAGCCGCCAGCCGGCGTCGTCGATGGTGCAGTGCTCGCGGATGCAGGTGACCACGTCCTGCAGCCGCCGCCGCTCCGGCACGTGGTACAGCACGTCGTTGGTGGCGACCAGCGGCACCCGCACCCGCCGCGCCAGCTCGGCCAGATCGGCCAGGCGGCGGGCATCGTCGCCGCGGTAGCGGTGGCTGGCGGCGAGGAACAGGCGCTTCGGTGTCTCGGCCCGCAGCCGGGCCAGATGGTCGGCGAAGGCGTCGTCGATCCGGTCCGGCGGCAATGCCACCAGGATCTGCCCGTCCAGCCAGGGCGGCAGGTCGGCGGAGGCAAGGTCGCACTGCCCCTTCTTCGCCCGCCGGTTGCCGATGGTCAGCAGCCGGCACAGCCGGCCGTAGGCCGCACGGTCGGTCGGATAGCACAACAGGCTCGGCGCGTCGGCCAGGTCCAGCCGGCAGCCGACGATGTAGGGGATGCGGCAGGCCTTCTGCCGGTCCTCGTCGCGGTTGGCGATGACATGGCCGCGGACGATCCCGGCCAGGGTGTTGCGGTCGGTCACGGCGATGGCGGACAGGCCCAGCAGGATCGCCGTCTCCACCAGCTCCTCCGGATGCGACCCGCCGCGCAGGAAGGAGAAGTTGGTGGTGACCTGCAGCTCGGCATAGGCGGTCATGGGGCCGCCGGCAGCGCAACCCACCGCTCTCTTCTGTCATCGCCGGGCTTGACCCGGCGATCCAGGGGCCACCCAGAGCGGCTCCTGCCGCCCTGGATGCCCGGGTCAAGCCCGGGCATGACAACAAAGGAACGGGACGAAACCGTCGCCATCAGTCGAACATCCCGTGCAGGAACCAGCGCGGCGGGCGGCCCGGCAGGTAGGGGCCGGCGCGGTAGACCCAGAAGCGGCGGCCGGTCTCGTCCTCCACCCGGTAGTAATCACGGATCATGTCCGGCTCGGTCCGGTCCTGCGGCCGGGCCTGGCGCCACCATTCATAGGCGATGCGCTCCGGCCCGTCGGCGCGGCGCACGCGGTGCGTGGCGCCGGCCCAGCGGAAGCTGCTCGGCGGGTCGTCCGGCACCTGGGCGATGGCCTCGATCGGCTCCGGCCGGCGCAGCAGGCGCAAGGGCCGCACCCAGCCGGGCGGCCAGGGCCCGGCGGGCCGCCCCGGCCTGCCCTGGTCCGGCGCCAGCGGCGGGCGGGGGGCGACGCAGCGCTCGGGCAGGTGGCTCTCGACCGCGGCCGGGCGCCAGATCCGGTCGAAGCCGATGCGGTTGCCGACGATGTCGACGAAGCCGGCCAGATCGTCGATCCCGGCGCTTTCGCCTTCCAGCGTGCTCAAGCCCGACTGGCGGCCGGCCACCGGCGCGACGCGGTCGGCGCGCAAGGTCGCCACCTCGACACCGAAGCCGGGATCGACCCGGTCCAGCCGGTCGGCCAGAAGGCGCCCGACCCGGGCCGGGTCGCGCACCGGCAGCGCGGTGCGGATGGCGACGGTCTGGCAGCGGCCGTCGACCCGGTGGAAGGCGGCCGTGAACTGCGCCGCGCCCATCATCCGCGCCTCCAGCCGGGCGCAGAGATCGGCGGCCAGGGCGGCCAGGGCGCGCTGCAGGTCCTCCGGCGTGCCGATCGGCTCGGCGAAGGCCAGGCGGGCGAACCAGGGTGTCGGCGGCCGGCGGAAGCCGACCGTCTCCTCCGCCCGGGCCAGCGCCTGGTCCAGCCGCAGCAGCGGCCCGGCGCCGAAGCGGCGGGCCAGGCCGGCGCGCGGCGCCGCCAAGAGCTCGCCGATCCGGGTCAGGCCGATCCGCCGCAGCGCCGCGACCTCGTCCTCGTCCAGCCGCAGTGCCGCCATGGGCAGCGGGGCCAGGGCCTCGCGCTCGGCCCCGTCCGGCAGGATCCGCCGCTCGGCCTTGTCGTGATGCGCCAGCGCCCAGGCGGCGCCGAAGCTGCCGGCGACGGCGATGCGTGCCGGCAGGCCCCGGTGCTGCAGCCGCCCGGCGAGGTCGGCCACCAGCCCATCCTCGCCGCCCCAGAGATGGGCGCAGCCGGTGATGTCGAGCCACAGCCCGTCGGGCGGGCAGGGGGCCGCGGCGGGGCTGTAGCGGCCGGCCCAGCGCACCAGCCGGGCCAGCGCCCGGGCATCGGCGGCATGGTCGGCCGGGACCAGGGCCAGCGCCGGCAGCACGGCGCGGGCATCGGTCGCCTTCTGCCCGGGCCTGATGCCGGCGGCCCAGCCGCGGTCGTCCACCGCCACCACCTGGCGCCGCTGCTCGACGGTCTCGACGATCGCGACCGGCTCAGCCGGCCAGGCGTCGGGGGGCGTGGTCAGCCGCAGCCGCGTGATCGGCCAGTTCGGCAACCACAGCGAGACGATCCGTCCCATCCTCGGTCTCCACGATCCAGCGGCCGGGCCGGCCGCCGCGGCTGTGGGTCAGGGCCAGCTCCCAGCGCGCCGGCCCGACCCAGGCGGCGGTGCCGCCGCTCGGCGCCGGGGCCACGGCCCAGCGCGTCACCGCGGCGCTAGCGCTCGCCCGGACGATGCCGTCCCGCCCGGCCCGCGGCGCGACCGGGCGGCGCTGCAGCAGGAAGGCGGTGGTGCCGTGCGCCTCACAGGCCAGCTGCAGCCGGCGCTCGGCCAGCAGCTCGGCCCGCGTCGCCTCGGCCAGCACGGCGCCGAATCCGCGGGTGCGCAAAGCCTCCTCCGCCACCGCCAGCACCCCTGTCTCGTCGCGCGGCCGGACCAGGACCAGCCGGTCGGGATCCAGCCCCAGCGCGGCCAGGGCCGGCGGGTACAAATCGTCGGCCACGGCGCACCACAGCACCGGCCCGCGCCGCTGCAGCCGGGCCAGGATGCGCGCGGCGAAGCCGGTGGCCGGCGCCCCGGCGGGGTCACCGCCGGCGCCGGCGACCCGGTGCAGCCGGCCGAGCGGCAGCCCGCCGCGCGGCAGGCGGCCGTCGATCGGAGGCAAAGCGAGCGGCAGGACTCCCGGATCCTCGACGGCGGATCCGTATCGGTTCAGGCGCTCGCGCAGGGCGGCGAGGGCGGACATGGCAAGGCACGATGTTCCATATTTGTTCTAATATGAATCCACCACGCCGCCGGAGAGTCAAGCCGCGCGAGTCCGGGCCTCCCTCACACTCCCTTCGCGTGGCCAGGGCTCGACGACGCGGCCATCGCGGACGCGCATCGGCTTGATCTGGAAGCGATCGCCGATTCGGACATGGCGGTGATCTGCGCTGCCGGCCCCGAGGCCGGTCAGCCCCCGCGGATCCCAGGCAGGAACAGCCGGATCGGCCGGATCTCGTAGCCGCCGGCGCCCGGATTGGCCTGGGCCAGGTCCCGGGCGATGGCCACCGCCTCGTCCCGCGATTCGCAGTCGACCAGGTAGAAGCCGAGCATCTGCTCCTTGGTCTCGGCATAGGGGCCGTCGATCACCAGGGGCTGCTGCTGGCCCTTCATCAGCGTGGTCGCGTCGGCGGTGAAGGCCAGCCGCGCGGCGGGGCCGAGCTTGCCTTCCGCGGCGAGGCGCTTGTGGACGACGTCGAGCCGGGCCATGACGGCGTCGTCCTCCGCCTGGGTCCAGGCGCCGACGGCTTCTTCCGAGTTGTAGCAGAGAATGGCGTAGAGCATCCGGGCCTCCCTTCCCGTGTCCGGGCGGGAGTATGCCCGGAAATCTCTACGCCGCCAGCCCGGCCGTGCTCAGGGCGTCGGCTGCACCACCACGGCGCCGGGGGCCACGGTCACGGCCGTGCCGCCGGCCGCCGGCAGATAGGCGCTGGTCATGACGTCGACCTTGTCGGCGCGGATCGTCTCCAGCGTCTGGCACAGCGACCATTTCGCGGTCGGGCCGGAGACGGTGACGCGATCGCCGATCCGGACCGGGACGGGCTTGCCCTGGATCGACACCTCGCTGCCGTCGTCGCGGCGCAGCACGGTGCAGGGCCGGCCGACCTGGAGCGTGCCGGTGTAGACGACGCTGATGCCGTCATGCCACTGGGTCGACACTTGCGGGAAATCGTAGGGCGGGATCTGCACCTGCTGCTGGGAGGTCTGGCAGGCGCCCAGCAGGGTCGCCGCGGCGAATGCGATGAAGAGGGCCGGCGAGGGGCGATGACGGGTCGACAACACGCGCTCTCTTTCTCGTTCTGGCGGCGGAATCATTTCTTCCAATACAGTTTCTTCCATACAGGTGAAGCGGGGCCGCCGTCCAGCCGGCGTTACAAGCGAACGTTCCGGACCAAAGTCGGGTTATTTCAGACCGGATTGCGGAGACTTTGTGATCCGGGATGTCCTAAGCCCCGGAATTGTCTGATGAAATCGCCCGAGAATGCCGTCGAACCGTCACGGTTCGGCGGTTTCCTTTTACCCGGGTTGATTGTATGCCCTTGGGGCCCTGATGCGGCCCAACACGGTTTCGAGAGGGGCCGGGCCGCACGCTCTCTGGAGTCTGCAGGATGTCGAAGGCCGACCAGCACAAGGCCGAAATCGTCGATGGCGTCGTCGCCCTGGCCAAGCAGCGGCTCGACCCGGCGAAGGGAGGAATGGCCGAGCGGTTCACCCGCCTGTACTTCCGCAACGTGCCGCCGCACGACGTGCTGCGCGAGGGCACGGACACCCTCTACAGCGTCGCCCTCGGACTGCTGCAGTTCGGCGGCGAGCGCCGCAAGGGCGAGGTCAAGATCCGGATCTTCAACCCGGTCTATGACGACTATGGCTGGCGCAGCCCGCACACCGTGGTCGAGATCATCAACGACGACATGCCGTTCCTGGTCGATTCGGTGACCGCGGCCATGTCCGAGCTCGGCCTGACCGTGCATCTGGTGGTGCATCCGATCGTCGCCGTCAGCCGCGACGCCCAGGGCCGTCTGAGCGACGTGCAGGACCCGGCCGCGGCGCCGGAAGGCACGCCTGCGGAAAGCTTCATGCATGTCCAGATCGACGAGCGCACCGACCAGGCGACGCTCGACCGGATCGCGGCGACGCTGCGGGCCGTGCTGGCCGATGTCCGCGCCGCGGTCGAGGACTGGAGCGCGATGCGGCAGCGGATCCGCGCCGTGCTCGAGGAGCTGGACCACGAGGCGCTGCCGGTCGACCCCGGCGAGACGCGCGAGATCATCGCCTTCCTGGAATGGCTCGAGGACGACCATTTCACGTTCCTGGGCTATCGCCGCTACGACTTCGCCCGCACCGAGGACGGGCTGGAGATCGCGATCGTGCCGGACAGCGGCCTGGGCATCCTGCGCCAGGCCGAGGTCTCGGTGTTCGACGGCGCCCGCCGCTACGACCGGATGTCGGAAGAGGCGCAGTCGATGCTGCGCAGCACCGCGCCGCTGACCGTCACCAAGGCCAGCCTGAAGGCGACGGTGCACCGGCCGGTGCATCTCGACGTCTTCACCGTCAAGATCTTCGACGAGGCCGGCGAGGTGGTGGGCGACCACATGTTCGTCGGCCTGTTCACCTCGGTCGCCTACAGCCGCAGCGCCCGCGACATCCCCTATCTGCGGACCAAGGTCAGCCGCACCCTGGCGCGCGCCGGGATGGACCCGCGCAGCCATGACGGCAAGGCGCTGGGCCACATCCTCGACACCTATCCGCGCGACGAGCTGTTCCAGATCTCCGAGGAGCAGCTGCTCGACATCGGCATGGGCGTCCTGCACCTGCAGGAGCGGCAGCGGACGGCGCTGTTCGTGCGCCGCGACCCGTTCGGGCGCTTCGTCTCCTGCCTCGTCTACGTGCCGCGCGACCGCTACAACACCGACCTGCGCCACCGCATCCAGAAGATCCTGCAGAAGGCGTATGGCGGCCCGGTCACGGCCTTCACCACGCAGATGACCGAAGGGGCGCATGCCCGCGTCCATTTCCTGATCAAGACCGAGCCCGGCGCCGGCACCCCTGGAAGCGATCCTGGCGAGCCGGTCGACGTGATCGAGGAGCGGCTGGTCGAGGCCGGGCGCAGCTGGTCCGACCTGCTGCAGTCGGCGCTGGTCGAGACCAAGGGCGAGGAGCAGGGGCTGATCCTGCTGCGCCGCTATGCCGACGCCTTCCCGGCCGGCTACCGCGAGGAGACCACGCCGGCGGCGGCGATCGTCGACATCGAGCGGATCGAGGAGATCGACGAGGCCGGCGAGATCGGGCTGCACCTGTTCCGCCCGATCGAGGCGGCGCCGAACGAGCTGCGCTTCAAGCTGTACCACCGCGGCACGCCGGTGCCGCTGTCCGACGTGCTGCCGATGCTGGAGCATCTCGGCTTCAAGGTGGTGTCGGAGCTCCCGACCGAGGTCAACATCCAGGCGATCGGCCAGGCCCAGGGACCGGTCTGGATCCATGATTTCGAGATGCGCAGCCGCAGCGGCGACGCGATCGACCTGAACCGCCTCAAGGCCGTGTTCCAGACCGCCTTCGAGCGGATCTGGACCGGTGACATGGAGGACGACCGGCTGAACCGGCTGGTGCTGGCCGGCGGGCTCGACTGGCGCTCGATCACGCTCCTGCGCGCCTACGCCAGGTTCCTGCGCCAGGCCCGCTTCGCCTTCAGCCAGGAGACGATCGAGGACACGCTGGTGGCGCATCCCGAGACGACGCGCGCCATCGTCCGCATGTTCGCCACCCGCTTCGACCCGGACCTGACCGGCGACCGCGAGGTGGCGATCCGCGGCATGCTGGTCGAGATCGAGCACATGCTCGACGCCGTGACCAACCTGGACGAGGACCGCATCCTCCGCCGCTTCCTGAACCTGGTGCGGTCGACCCTGCGCACCAACTACTTCCAGACCGATGACGAGGGCCGGCCGAAATCCTACCTGTCGCTGAAGCTGGACAGCCTGTCGGTCGAGGAGATGCCGCTGCCGCGGCCCTGGCGCGAGATCTTCGTCTACAGCCCGCGCATGGAGGGCGTGCACCTGCGCGGCGGCAAGGTCGCCCGCGGCGGCATTCGCTGGTCCGACCGGCGCGAGGATTTCCGCACCGAGATCCTCGGGCTGATGAAGGCGCAGATGGTGAAGAACACCGTCATCGTGCCGGTCGGCTCGAAGGGCGGCTTCGTCCTGAAGCGGCCGCCGGCCCCATCGGCCGGGCGCGAGGCGTTCCAGGCCGAAGGCGTCGAATGCTACAAGATCCTGATGCGCGGGATGCTCGACATCACCGACACCATCGTCGGCGGCGAGACCACGCATCCGGAGCGCGTCGTCCGGCATGACGAGGACGATCCCTACCTCGTGGTCGCCGCCGACAAGGGCACGGCCACCTTCTCCGACATCGCCAACGGGGTCAGCCAGGATTACGGCTTCTGGCTGGACGACGCCTTCGCCTCCGGCGGCTCGGCCGGCTACGACCACAAGAAGATGGGCATCACCGCCCGCGGCGCCTGGGAATCGGTGAAGCGGCATTTCCGCGAGCTGGGCACCGACATCCAGTCCCAGGACTTCACCTGCGTCGGCGTCGGCGACATGTCGGGCGACGTGTTCGGCAACGGCATGATCCTGTCCGAGCACACCCGCCTCTTCGGCGCCTTCAACCACCTGCACATCTTCGTCGATCCGGACCCGGACGCGGCCGGCAGCTTCGCCGAGCGCAAGCGGCTGTTCGACCTCGCCCGCGGCTCCTGGGACCAGTACGACCAGGCGAAGCTGTCGCCCGGCGGCGCGGTCTACGAGCGCCGCGCCAAGTCGGTGAAGCTGTCGCCGGAGGTCCGGGCCCGCTTCGGCATCGAGCGCGAGACGGTGACGCCGAACGAGCTGATCCAGGCGATGCTGAAGGCCCAGGTCGACCTGCTGTGGTTCGGCGGCATCGGCACCTATGTGAAGAGCAGCCGCGAGAGCCACGCCGATGTCGGCGACAAGGCGAACGACGCGCTGCGCATCAACGGGCGCGACGTCCGAGCCCGGGTGATCGGCGAGGGCGCCAATCTCGGTGTCACCCAGTTCGGCCGCATCGAATATGCCCGCATCGGCGCCGGCGGTTCGGGCGGCAAGCTGAACACCGACTTCATCGACAACTCGGCCGGCGTCGACACCTCGGACCACGAGGTCAACATCAAGATCCTGCTGGGCGCCGTGGTCCAGGCCGGCGACCTGACGCTGAAGCAGCGCAACACGGTGCTGGAGAGCATGACCGAGGAGGTCGGCCAGCTGGTCCTGCGCGACAACTACCTGCAGAGCCAGGCGCTGTCGCTCGCGGTCGGCGAGGGCTTCGAGGTGCTGGACCAGCAGGCCCGCTTCATGCGCGGGCTGGAGAAGGCCGGCAGGCTCGACCGCGTGATCGAGATGCTGCCGACCGACGAGGAGCTGACCCAGCGCTCCGGCAACCGCGAAGGGCTGACCCGGCCGGAACAGGCGGTGATCCTGGCCTATGCCAAGATCAACATCTACGACGCCCTCCTGGCCAGCGACCTGCCGGACGACCCGGCCCTGGTCGACGACTTGGCGCTGTACTTCCCGACGGCGCTGCGCGAGCGCTTCAGGGACGCCATCGCGCAGCACCGGCTGCGGCGCGAGATCGTGGCCACCCACGTCACCAACAGCATGGTGAACCGGGTCGGCGCCACCTTCGTCTCCGAGCTGGCGGACAAGACCGGCATGGGCGTGGCCGACATCGCCCGCGCCTATCTGATCGTCCGCGACGGCTTCAGCCTGCGCGACATCTGGGCGGCGGTCGAGGCGCTGGACAACAAGGCCCAGGCCCAGGCGCAGATCCGCGCCATGCTGGCGACGCGGCGGCTGATCGAGCGCAGCGTCGCCTGGATCCTGCGCCAGCAGGGCCGCGGCCTGGACATCAGCCAGGACGTGGCGCATCTCAAGCCCGGCCTGGCCGAGCTGGAGAGCCAGCTGGACGCCGCGATCTTCGACGACGCCCGCACCGTGATCGACACCCGCGCCCGGGGCTTCGTCGAGGCGGGCTTCCCGGAGGATCTGGCCCGCCGCGTCGCCCGGCTGAACCTGTGGGCGGCGGGGCTGGACATCATCCGCATCGCCGACCAGGCCGGGCGCGGCGTCAGCGAGGTGGCGTCGGTCTATTTCGAGGCCGGCCGCCGGCTGGGCCTGGCCTGGCTGCGCGACGGCGCCAGCCGGATGCCGGCCAGCAACCACTGGCAGAAGCAGGCGGTGGGGGCGATCGTCGACGACCTGTACACGCTGCAGGCCGACCTGGCGGTCCGTGCCCTGCAGGACGCGCCGGCGGGCGCGGCCGGGGCCGATGTGGTGGAGGCCTGGGTCGGCCACCGCCGCGCCCCGGTGGACCGGATCGATCAGCTGGTGTCGGAGCTGAAGGCGCTGGACCAGGTCGACCTGTCGATGCTGGCTGTCGCCAACCGCAATTTGCGCGGTTTGGCGACGGGGTGAGGGACGGTCGGAGGTAGGTTGGGTTCGCCAACGCGAACCCAACCTACTCGGTTTCCCGCAGCAGCTTCTGCAGCGGGGCGGCCTGGCGCAGGATCGGCGACTTGATGACGATGTAGCTGAAGTACTTCTCGATGCCGAGGCGGCGGTCCAGCAGCGCCTCCATCACCTGCTGGTAATGGGCGATGCTGCGGGCCAGGAAACGCAGCAGGTAGTCGTAGCCGCCGCTGACCATGTGGCACTCCAGCAGCTCCTCCACCGTGGCGAGGCCGGCCTCGAAGCGGATGAAGTCCTCGCGCCGGTGGTCGCTCAGCGTCACCTCGGTGAACACCGTCACGCTCTCGGTCAGCTTCGACAGGGCGATGCGGGCGCCGTAGCCGGTGATGTAGCCGGCCGCCTCCAGCCGTTTCACCCGCTGCAGGCAGGGGCTGGGCGACAGGCCGACCGCCTCCGCCAAAGCGGCGTTGGTGATCCGCCCGTCGGCCTGCAGCCGGGCCAGGATGGCGATGTCGATCCGGTCCAGCTTCGGCGCGCCCGCCATCCCTTCCTCGTCCTGTCTACCGCGGGATTACCCGCGCAGTGCTTTCTGGTGAGCTTTTGCCAGTTCCGCCATGCTGGTGAAGCGGAAATCGACCTTGGGCTCGGTCGCCGGCTTCATGGTGGCGCCGAAGCCGCCCTCGGCGTGGCGGCGGTGGATCCAGCAGGTGGCCAGACCCGCCGCCGTCGCCGGCTCGTGGTCGTGGAACAGGCTTTCCGCCGTGTGCAGCACCTCGCCCGGGGCGATGCCCATGCCGGCCAGCTTCTCCAGCATGTAGTCGAAGTTGCGCGACGCCGGCTTGTAGCTGCCGATGTCCTCGGCGGTGAAGACGGCGTCGAACTCGACCTGCAGCCGGACGTTGCTGAGGGCGAAGCTGGCATTGTCGACATTCGAGAGGATGGCCAGCTTGTAGTACTTCTTCAGGTACTGCAGCGCGCCGGCGGTGTCGGCGAAGGCCGGCCAGTCCTTGATCGACCGGCCATAGGCCAGTGCCTCCTCCCAGCTCGCCGCCACGCCCCATTCTTCGGCCAGGCGCTTGTAGACGATCGCCAGCAGCTCGCTGTAGCGCCGCGCCGGGGTCCAGCGCTGCTGCGCCGATTCATGGCGGGCATGGGCCTCCAGGATCCGGTCGCGGCTCAGCGGCGCCTTCACGCGGGCGGTCAGCGGCGCCAGCGCGTTGACTATGCCGGTCTCCCAGTCGATCAGCGTGCCGTAGCAGTCGAAGGTCAGGATCTTGAAGTCGGTCAGCGTCATGGTGCGTCCTCCGGTTCCGGTTTTCCGATTGTCCGCCGGCGGTGCCGGCAGGGGCTGCGCATTCGTGCCCGGCGGCGGCAGGCGCTGGCGCAGCGCGGCCGTCCCGCAGCAGAAAATGCCGTGTCGCAGCCGCGTCATGGCGTGTCGGCTCTGGAGCGTGCGGGGCCGCGGAGTCGCGCCATGATCCCTGCCAAGAGGTGCCGGCCGATGCCGCCGATCCAAGAAGCGGCAGGCCGGAGAATTGGGAAGCCGGTGAGACTCCGGCGCTGCCCCCGCAACGGTGACGGCGGTGAAGGTGCGGCAGGGGCCACTGGAGCGATCCGGGAAGGCGCCGCACCGGGCCAGGAAGCCCGCCGGAGTCCGGAAACCAGCCTCGACGGAGTTTTGTTCGGTGATCGCGGTGGGCGGTCGGCGGGCATGTTCGCGAGGGGCCGGTCCGGTCGCCGAGCGCGCGTACCCGGATGCCACATCTGCGACCGTGCCCAGAGGAGAGGATCGGGTATGGAAGCGCGTTCGGCCATGTTGATGGATCTGCTCTCCCGCGCGCCGGGCTTCAGCCTGAAGCGGGATTTCTACACCAGCCCCGCCTATCACGCGCTGGACCTGGAGCACATCTTCTATAAGGAGTGGCTGTTCATCGGCCATGCCTGCGAGGTGACGCGGCCGGGCGATTTCCTGACCGTGCAGATCGGCGAGTATCCGGTGATCGTGGTGCGCGGCCGCGACCGCGCCATCCGCGCCTTCCACAACGTCTGCCGCCACCGCGGCTCGCGCCTGTGCACCGACGAGCGCGGCTCGCGCCCGCGCCTGGTCTGCCCCTACCACCAGTGGACCTACGACCTCGAAGGCAAGCTGATCTTCGCCCGCGACATGATGGACGCGATCGACCCGGCCCAGTTCGGGCTGAAGCCGATGGCCTGCCACGAGGTCGCCGGCTGGATCTTCATCTCGCTGGCGGAGGAGCCGCGCGACTTCGAGCCGCTGCGCCGCATGATCGAGCCCTATATGGCGCCCCACCTCCTGTCCGAGGCCAAGGTCGCCCACAGCTCGACCATCATCGAGCGCGGCAACTGGAAGCTGGTGATGGAGAACAACCGCGAATGCTACCACTGCTCCGGCAACCATCCGGAGCTGTGCCGCGTCTTCTCCGACCAGCCGACCCTGACCAGCGGCCAGAAGGGGATGGAGGAGGCTCCGGAGATCCTCGCGCACTGGCAGAGCTGCGAGGCGATCGGCCTGCCCAGCCGCTACCAGATCTCGGACGACATGCAGTACCGGGTGATGCGGGTGCCGTTCATCAACGACGCCCATTCGATGACCATGAGCGGCCAGCCCGCGGTGAGCCGCCTGCTGGCCGAGTTCCCGACCACCAAGCTCGGCTCGATGCTGCTGTACCACTATCCGAACAGCTGGAACCACCTGCTGGCCGACCACGCGCTGAGCTTCCGCATCCTGCCGATCAGCCCGACCGAGACCGAGGTCACCACCAAATGGCTGGTGCACAAGGATGCGGTCGAGGGGGTGGACTACGACCTGCAGGCGCTGACCGAGGTGTGGACCGCGACCAATGACGAGGACCGCCGCATCGTCGAGGAGAACCAGCGCGGCATCCTGTCCCCGGCCTATGAGCCCGGGCCCTATTCGCGGATGCATGAGGGCGCGGTGATCCAGTTCGTCGACTGGTACGCCGACACCCTCACCCACCGGCTCGGCGGCGGCACCGGCGCCACCTCGATCCGCGACGTGGCGTAGGGCCGGCGGAACATGCCCGGCCCCCTGACCGCGACGCCGAAGCTGTGGAACGCGAAGACGGCCCGGCTGCGCTGCATCGGCATCCGCGAGGAGGCGCCGGACGTCCGCACCTTCCGCTTCGAGGCGGAGGACGGCAGCTGGTTCTCCTACCGCCCCGGCCAGTTCGTGACGCTGGAGCTGCCGGCAGGGCCGGAGCCGGTGCTGCGCACCTACACCCTGGCCTCCACCCCGTCGCGGCCGCACCACGCCAAGATCACCGCCAAGGTGCAGGAAGGCAGCGTCGCCACCCGCTGGCTGTTCGACAGGCTCAAGGTCGGCGACGCGCTGACGGCGCACGGGCCTACCGGCCGCTTCTCGCTGCTCGACCACCCGGCCGAGCGCTACCTGTTCCTGTCGGCCGGCAGCGGCGCCACGCCGATGATGTCGATGGCGCGCTGGCTGTTCGACACCGCGCCGCAGACCGATGTGGTCTACGTCCATTTCGCCCGGCGGCCGCAGGACCTGCTGTTCCGGTCGGAGCTGGGCTACATGGCCGAGGCGGCGTCCGGCCTGCGGCTGCGCTTCGTCGTCACCGGCGCGCCGGCGGGTGAGGGCTGGGCCAGCGGCCGGCTGGATCGGGCGCTGCTGTCCGCGCTGTGCCCGGACGCGGCTGGGCGGACGGTGTTCTGCTGCGGCCCGGACCGGTTCATGGACGCGGCGCGGCGGCTGGCCGGCGACCTCGGCGTGCCGGCGGCGCGCTGGCATGAGGAGAGCTTCGGCGCCACCCCGGCGCCGGTGCCGGTCGCGGCCCCGATCGCGCCGCCGGCCGAGGCGGCGGGGGAGGGGATGCAGGTGGCCTTCACCCGCTCCGGCCGCAAGGCGGCGGTGCTGCCGGGCCAGACCGTGCTGGAGGCGGCGGAAGGCTGCGGCCTGCGCATCCCGACCGCCTGCCGCCAGGGCCTCTGCGGCACCTGCCTGGTGCGCAAGCTGAAGGGCGAGGTGCGGATGGAGCACAATGGCGGCATCGCCGACGAGGAGATCGCCGAAGGCTGGATCCTCGCCTGCTGCTCCCAGCCCGAGACGGCGCTGGTCGAGGTCGAGGTGTGAGGGCCCTGACCTCTCTTGTGCAAAGACGCATTATACGTATAATATGGATATCCACAGTCGGCGGATGTCCACCATGCCCACAGTCGGCGCCCTCGAATTCCAGCGCAAATTCGGCGAGTTCCAGCACCAGGCGCAGCGCGAACCGGTGGAGATCACCCGTCACGGGCGGCGCGAGTTCGTCCTGATGTCGGCCGACCATTACGACTGGCTCAAGGCCGCCGCGCAGCGCACGCACCGCACAGCCGATGCCGCAGACGTAGTGATCGACGCCGTGGAGCGGGCGGAGATGGATCCGGAGCATGGCGCGCTCGACGAGCTGCTGAAGTAGGGCCGGCGGTTTGCTGCTTCCCGATCCAAAGCCGGGCCTCGTCGTGCGCTACGACTATCTCTGGGCGCATGAGGCGGTGGCCGGCCGGGACCAGGGCAAGGATCGTCCGGCCTGTCTCTTGGCAGCGACCGATGATGTTGTCCGCCCGCGCTACGTCGTGCTGCTGCCGATCACCCATAGCCCGCCGGCTGGAGAAGTCGTCGGGATCGAGATCCCTGCAAAGGTCAAGCACGCGATGGGACTCGGCGATGAGCCGAGTTGGGTGATCGTCTCGGAACACAATATCGATGAATGGCCGAATGGCGGCCTGTCGCCCCTGCCCGGCAGACCGGACGTCTTCAGCTACGGTTTCCTTCCGCCCGGCCTGTTCGCCAAGATCAAGGCCAGCTTCCTGGATTTGGCCAAAGCCAAGAGAAGCAGCGCCGTGCGTCGCTGAAACGGAGCTTGGACCGGGGAGTTCGCGTTGCGCCGGCCGTTATCAGAACCGCGCCGTCCCACCACCCGCCAGGAAAGCGTCGCGGTCCCGCCTCAACGCGTCGTCGGCCAGCATCCGCACGATCGCCGGCAGATCCTCTGGCCGCGCCGGCCTGATCCGGATCCTGGGATCCTCGGTCATCTCCGCCCTCATGCTGCGCCAAGATGGCGCAGATAGCGGTAGCGCTCGAGCTCGGGGACGAAGCCCGCATGCTCGAAACCGGCCTTCTCCAGAACCCGGCGCGATGCGGCGTTCTCCGGCCTGGCGAAAGCCTGGATCTCCGGCAGGCCCAAGCGGTCGCGGGCGAAGTGCAGGCTGGCCTCGGTCAGTTCGGTCGCGTAGCCCCGGCCCCAGGTGGAAGGGGCAAACCAGTAGCCGATCTCCAGCCCCCAGTCGGGATCGAACGGATCCTCGAAGACTCCGCCGTATCCGACGAGGCGGCCCTGGGCCTTGTCGAGCACGGCCCAGGGCGCGCAGCCGATCCGGCGGCGCTGCCGCTCGTGCCGGGCGACGTGGCGGCGGCAGTCGCGGAGCGTCGCGAGATGGTGCGTGTGCCGCATCGCCTCGGCGTCGCCGAGGAAGCCGAAGAGGCCGGCCGCGTCGGACAGGCGCGTCGGGCGCAGCAGCAGCCGTTCGGTCCGGATCTCGTCCATGATCAAAGCCTCTTGGCGGTGCCGACCACCTTCGCCAGGAAGGCGTCGCGGTCGGCGTCGGTGGCGCGGTTCATGCCGTAGAGGGCGAGATAGCGCACCGGCGCCCAGGGGCGGATCAGGCCGCGCAGCCAGCGCCGCACCAGCTTGCGCGGCGGGTCGCCCATCAGCAGCGAGGCCCAGCGCGTGCCGCCATAGGAGACGACCGCGGTCAGGGACCGGATGTGCTGCAGGTTCGGATGGGCCCGGCCGTCGCGCATCACGAAGGACACGCCGGGCAGCATCACCCGGTCGAACCAGCCCTTCAGGATCGCCGGGAAGCCGAAGTTCCACACCGGCGCCATGATCACCAGCGCCTCGGCCCGCAGCAGGCGCTCGACATGGGACTCCACCGGCCGGCGGTTGGCCGACAGGTCGTGGTACTGCAGCCGCTCCTCCCGCGTCAGGATCGGGTCGAAGCCCTCGGCGTAGAGGTCGCAGTCGTCGACCTCGTGCCCGGCCCGGCGCAGCGCCTCGACCATCGCCCGGTGCAGCGCGGCGTGGAAGCTGGTCTCGACCGGATGCGCGAACAGCACCAGGACGCGCATCTCACCCCGTCGCCTGCAGCCCCGGGAACAGGTAGATGCGGCCGGAGTTCAGGTCGTAGCCGGGATCGTCCCAGCCGATCATCTTGCCGGGGTTCAAGAGGCCGCGCGGATCGGTCTCGCGCTTGAAGGCCAGCTGCACCGCGTCGGTGCGCTTCATGCCGCCCTCCTCCAGCGTGTAGCGGTGCGGGTTGAAGATCAGGCAGCCATGGTCCTCGTGGATGCGGATGATCTCGTCCAGCCGTTTCTCGCTGGTGAAGCGCACGATCGGCAGGCCGGAGCAGGTGACGTTGCCGTCGAAGCGGATGATCTCGAGATGGCCCGGCACCTCGTCGCCAAAGATCTTCGTCATCTCCTCGACCAGCCGCAGATGGTCGGGGAAGGGGTACAGCACCTGCAGATAGGTGATGGTCGGGTCGATCTTGATCGCCCTGAGGGTGGTGTGGTTCCAGGTCAGCTCGTACAGCGGCGGCAGGCCCTTCTTCTCCTCGTCGGTCGCGGTGTCGGCGCGGAACAGCACCTCGCCCTTCGACCGTTTCATGAAGGCCTCGAAGCCGCCCATGGCGAAGTCCGCCACCATCAGCAGCACGACCGACTGGTCGGGGCGGACGAACTTGCGGTGCTTGAGGAAGTAGTCATGGGGCACCGGGGCCGCGACTGGTGCGATCTCCTTCAGCAGCAGCCCGTCGGCCCGGCCGATCTCCTCGCTGAAGCGGACCGCGTCCATCCAGTCGTCGAAGCCGACCATGACGTCGACCCAGTCCGGCGCCGCGGCCAGCGGGATCTCGACCTCGGTGATGATGCCGTTGGTGCCGTAGGCGTGCAGCGCCTTCAGCAGGTCCTCGCCGGTCAGGTCGAGGATGCGCGGCTCCGCCTCCATCGTCACCAGCCGCACGCGCATGACGTTGCCGAGGTTGCGCAGGCCGCCCCAGCGGATCGAGCCGACGCCGCCGGAGCCGCCGGCCAGGAAGCCGCCGATCGTCGCCATCCGGTAGGTCGACGGGAACAGCCGCATCTCCTGCCCGACCCTGGCCCGGGTCTGCACGTCCATCTGGGCCAGCACGGCGCCGGCCTCGGCCACCACCGCGCCGGGACGGATCGCGGCGACCCGGTTCATCCGCGCCAGGTTCAGCACCATGCCGCCGGACAGCGGCATGGCCTGGCCGTAATTGCCGGTGCCGGCGCCGCGCGGCGTCACCGGCACGCCATGGGCATAGGCCGCCTGCAGCGCCTGCACCACCTCGGCCTCCGAGGTCGGCGAGACGACGATGTCGCCCGTGACGTGCTCCAGCTGCCGCTTCAGCACCGGCGAGTACCAGAAGAAATCCTGGCTCTTCTGCTTCACCAGCACCGGGTCGTCGGTGACCCTCAAGCCCTCCAGGTCGCGCTTCAGCGCGGCGAGATCGGTCATGCCTGCTCTCCTTCGGGCGCCAGCAGCGCGTCCAGCTCGCGGTAGTCCGGCGGGGTGGTGTCGATCGCGCGGCCGGCACGGACCACGATCCGGTCGGCCTGGGGGCGGGACAAGAGCTCGGTCCAGCTGCGGGCGCGCAGCAGCACCAGGTCGGCGCCGCCGCCTTCGGCCAGACGGCCGAGATCGGGCCGGCCTAGCACCTCGGCCGGGGTCGCGGTCACCGCCCGCGGCCAGTCGCCGACCGGGTGGTCGAGATGCAGGATGCGCGTCGCCTGGGCATAGACCTCGAGCGCGTCGAGATCGCCATAGGCGTAGAACGGGTCGCGGGTGTTGTCGGACGACACCATCACCGGGATGCCGCGGGCCTTCATCTCGTGCAGCAGCGTCACCCCGCGCCAGCGCGGCGTGACCCCGGCGCGGCGGTCCTGCAGGTACATGTTGCACATCGGCAGCGATACGACGGCCAGGCCGGCCTCGGCCACCAAGTCCAGCGTGCGGTCGATGACGTCCTCCGGCTGCCGGGCCAGGGAGCAGCAATGGCCGACCAGCACCCGGCCGCGGAAGCGGTGCCGGATCGCGGCCTCGGCGATCAGCGCCAGCGACCGCACCGCCGGGTCGCCGGTCTCGTCGGCGTGGAAGTCGAGGTCGAGGTCGTGTTTGGCGGCGTGGGAAAACATCCGGTCGATCCCGGCCTCCAGGCCCGGCACCGGATAGGTGACGGCACCGAGGATGCCGCCATGGGCGCGCACGGTCCGGCTGAGGTCGTCGAAAGTCGGGTCCTCCAGCACCCGGTCGATGCCGACGAGGGCCGAGCCCTGCAGCTCGATCCGCCCGGCCCATTCCTGGCGCAGCTCGGCGAAGACCGGCCAGGAGATGCGGTGCTGCGGCGGGCCGCTGTCGATATGGGTGCGGATCAGCCGGGTGCCGTGGACGAAGGCGCAGCGCAGGCTGAACGCCATCCGCGCCCGCACGTCTTCCGCCGTCCAATGCGCCGCGGTGTCCGCCCGGACGGTGGACAGCGCGCCGTCGAAGCTGCCGTCAGGGTTCGGCGCGCGCGGCCAGATATGACCCTTGTCGAGATGGGTGTGCGCCTCGACGAAGGCCGGCCAGATCATGCCGCGATCCAGGTCCAGCGCCGGCAGCGCCGCGCCCTCGGCGTCGGGGCTGCCGGCCGGGCGGATCGCGGCGAGCGTGCCGCCGTCGATGATCAGGTCGGCGAGGGCCAGGCCTTCGCGGTCCGGCGCCAGATCCGCGCCCTCGGCCAGGCAGGCCGGCACGGTGGCGTTGGCCAGGCGATAGCGCCGGGCGTCCGGCAGGCGGGCGAAACCCATCTCAGTTCTCCCGCCGGATCGCGCTTTCGTGCCAGCGCCGCAGCAGCAGGTGCGACACCAGGCTGGTCAGGGCGAAGATCGCCAGGCCGGTCAGGGTGATCAGGATCAGGGCCGCGAACAGCCGCGGCACGTTCAGCCGCCGTCCGGCCTCGAGGATGCGGAAGGCCAGGCCGGACTGCGCCCCGGCCGATCCGGCCGCGAACTCCGCCACCACCGATCCGATCAGCGCCAGCCCGCCGCCGATCCTGAGGCCGGTGGCGAAGTAGGGCAGGGCGGCCGGGATGCGGAGGTGCAGCAGCGATTGCCAGCGCGAGGCGCCGTACAGCTCGAACAGGTTCAAGAGGTTGTGGTCGGTGCTCTTCAGCCCCTGGGTCATGTTCGACAGGATCGGGAAGAAGGCGACGATGAAGGCGCAGATCAGCAGCACCGATTCGGTCGAAGGCGCGTAGATGATGATCAAGGGCGCGATCGCCACGATCGGCGTCACCTGCAGCACCACGGCATAGGGGTAGAAGGCCAGCTCCAGCCAGCGCGACTGGATGAACAGGATGGCCAGCGCCACGCCCCCCACCAGCGCCGCGGCCAGGGCGGCGAAGGTGATGGTCAGCGTCACCGCCAGGGCCGAGGACAGGATCGGCCAGTCGCCGACCATCGTCGCCGCCACCTCGGTCGGCGCCGGCAGGATGTAGCGCGGCACCTGATAGGCCGTGACGTACCATTGCCACAGCGCGACGAAGGCGCCGAAGGCGATCACCGGCACCGCGATCCGCGCCGCCAGGGCCCGGATGCGGCCGGGGTCGGCCCGCCGGGCCTCGGCGATCGCGGCGTCGTCCTCGCCGGTCTGGATCCCGATCTCGCTCATCGCTGCTCCGCCGCCACCATGATCGCCCGCATCAGCGCGTCCGACACGGTGCGGCAGCGCTCGTTGTAGGGCGTGGACATCCGGTATTCGTTGCCGCGCGGATAGGGGGCGTCGACCGCCACCTCCTCGATCACCCGGCCCGGCCGCGCCGCCATCACCACGATCCGGGACGACAGGTAGACGGATTCGAACACCGAATGGGTGACGAAGACGATGGTCCAGTTCTGCCCCTGCCACAGCCGCAGCAGGTCGTCGTTCAGCTTGATCCGGGTGATCTCGTCCAGCGCCGCGAAGGGTTCGTCCATCAGCAGCAGCTTCGGCCGGGTGACCAGGGCGCGGGCGATCGACACCCGCATCTTCATGCCGCCCGACAGCTCGCGCGGATAGGCGTCGGCGAAGCGGTCCAGCCCGACCATCGCCAGCGCCTCCATCACCCGGTCGCGCGCCGCCGCCCGCGACAGGCCCTTCAGCCGCAGCGGCAGCCAAACGTTCTTGAACACCGTGGCCCAGGGCATCAGCGTCGGCTCCTGGAACACGAAGCCGACCTCGCCGTCGGTGGTGGCCCGGCCGCCATTCGGCCAGCGGATCGCGCCGGCCGAGGGCGCGCCGAGGCCCGCGATCAGCCGCAGCGCCGTCGACTTGCCGCAGCCGGAGGGACCGAGCAGGCTGACGAACTCCCCCTCCCGGATGTCGAGCGACAGGGCGGAGAGGGCGAGGGTGCCGCTGGCGAAGCGCTTCGACACCCCGTCCAGCGACACCAGCACCCCGGCAGCGCCGTCCCCGGGCGTGGTCAAGGCGACCGAATCCACCTCAGCCGCCGGCCAGTTTCTTGTAGAGGTCGAGGCCGACCCCCTTGCAGACGAAGCGGTTGGTGAAGGCCTTGCCCACCTCCAGCCCGGCGTCCAGCACCCCGGCCTTGACCATGCTGTCGTAGAAGCGCTGGTACCGCTCCGCGCTCATGCAGCCGATGCCCTGGGTCTCGGCTTCGCCGGCGATGACGATGTGCTGGGCCTTCAGCTGCTCGCGCCCATAGGCCAGCTGCTCGTCCGTCATCTCCGGATTGTCTTTCTTGATCAGGGTGTTGGCCGCGCTGTTGTCGCCGTAGAGATAGCTGTACCAGCCGATGATCGAGGCATCGACGAAGCGCTGCACCAGATCCGGGTTCTGGTCGATCAGCGACTGCTGCACCGCGATGGTGGTGGCATAGGCCTCGTAGCCGTTGTCGGCGAGCAGGAAGACCTTGGGCTTCCAGCCGGCCTGCTTCTCGATGTCCCGCGGCTCCGACGTCAGATAGCCCTGCTGGCCGGATTTCGGGTCGGCGATGAAGGGGGCGGGGTTGAAGCTGTAGGGCTTGTACTGCTCGTCCCGGAAGCCGGGATAGGCCGATTTCAGCCAGCGGAAATAGGTGTCGTAGCCCTCGCCGGACAGGAACAGCGTGTCCAGCTTCGCCAGGTCGGCGATGGTCTCGATCCCCTGGTCGGGATGGGCCATCAGCACCTGCGGGTCCTTCTGGAAGATGGCGGCGACGTTGATCACCGGCACCCCTTCCTTGACCGAATCGAAGGCGTCCAGCGTGCCGCCCATGAAGAAGTCGATCTGGCCGGCGACGAGGCGCGCCCGGTTGGCAGCCTGCGGCCCGCCCATGACGATGGTGACATCCAGGCCGAACTTGGCGTAGGTGCCGTCCGCCACCGCCTGGTAGTAGCCGCCGTGCTCGGCCTGGGCCAGCCAGTTGGTGCCGAAGCTGACCTTGTCGGCCGCGGCGGCCGCGCCGGCTGCCATTCCCGCCGTCAAGCCGAGGGCGAGAGCGAGGACCCGTCCGAAGAGTTGCATGAAGCCGATCCCATTGTCGTTTTTATGCCGCAGCGCCAAAGACGACAGGAAGCAACGGCCGTGCCATCCGCCTCCGGTTGAAAGAGGCGCCGCGGCCGGCCGGCGATCCGCGGGAGATCGTCTCATCGGGCGTCCGGACGGCGGCGCGCCGCGGCCGACGCCCATCCTTCCGGTGCCCAACGAATGGGCAGCCTAGTCCAGTTTTCTTGCACCCGGCAACCTTGTCACCGAGCGTGCGCAGTCCTACGGTTCCCTGCCTTTTGCGGGAGACGAATCCCCTTGTCGCGCCCCATCACCCCCGCCGGAATCCGGCCGCCCTTCGCCCGCTACAGCCATGCCGTCGAGGTGCCGGCGGGCAGCCGCCTGGTGGTCTGTTCCGGCCAGCTCGGCATCGGCCCGGACGAGGCGGTGCCGGCCACGGTCGAAGGCCAGGCCGAGCTGTGCTTCGAGAACATCCGCGCGATCCTGGCGGCGGCGGGGCTGGACCTGTCGCACATCATCCGGATCAACGCCTTCGTCACCGGGCGGGAGCATCTCCCGGGCTACATGGCGGTGCGCGACCGCGTCGTCGCCGACCCGCCCCCGGCCTCGACCCTGATGATCGTCTCCGGCTTCTCCCGGCCGGAGTTCCTGGTCGAGGTGGAGGTGATCGCCGCCGGCCCGGCAGAGCCAGTGGGATAGAGAGAATGCCCCTATACTTGTCATCCTCGGGCTTGACCCGAGGATCCAGGGGCTTTCAAAGCAGCTCTCGACGGCTCCTGGATTGCCGGGTCAAGCCCGGCAATGACAGCAAAGGGATGGATCCGCCTTTTTACCCGTGCCCCGCCGCCTGAGAGGATACCCATGCTGCCGAAGCGCCATTGGCACGAGATGACGACGCTCGACTTCCGAGATGGTGAAGCCGAGGGCTGGATCGCGGTGCAGCCGGTCTGCGCCATCGAGCAGCACGGGCCGCATCTGCCGGTCTACACCGACACCTGCATCGCCGAGGGCATGGTGCGGCGGGTGCTGGAGCTGCTGCCGGGCGACCTGCCGGTGACCTTCCTGCCGACCCAGGCGGTCGGCAAGTCGAACGAGCACATCGCCTCGCCCGGCACCCTGACCCTGTCCTGGGAGACGCTGACGCAGCTCCTGATCGAGATCGGCGAGAGCGTGCGGCGGGCGGGGGTGCGCAAGCTGATCCTGATCAACTCGCATGGCGGCAACGTGCCGATCCTCGACGTGGTGGCGCGCGAGCTCAGGGTCCGGCACGGCATGCTGGCGGTGCATTCGGCCTGGTCGCGCTTCGGCAACCCGGACGGGCTGTTCCCGGCGGAGGAGGCGGCGTACGGCATCCATGGCGGCGACATGGAGACCTCGGTGATGCTGCATCTGCGCCCGGACCTGGTGAAGATGGACCTGGCCGAGGATTTCCGGTCGACCCAGCTGCAGTTCATCGAGGAGTTCGCGCATCTGCGGGCGCATGGCGTGTCGCAGTTCGGCTGGATGGCGCAGGACCTGAACCCCGGCGGCGCGGTCGGCAACGCCGGCAACGCCACGGCCGAGAAGGGGCGGCAGGTGGTCGACCACCAGGCCGCCGCCTTCGTCGCCCTGTGCCGCGACGTGCACGGCTTCGACCTGGCGCGGTTGTGGGAGCCTGGCGCCTAAGCCGGCGTGAACACCTCGACCGGGGCCCGCACGCCGCGCAGGGTCTGAAGGCCGAGGCAGCGGAACAGCTGCGGCGCCGCCAGCGTCTCGACGAAGCGGCGGCTGACCACCATCGGCACGCCCAGCGCGCCGCACAGATGCTCCAGCCGGGCGGCCTCGTTCACCGCCGGGCCGATGATGGTGAAGTCCAGCCGCTGGCCCGAGCCGACATTGCCGTACAGCACGTCGCCGGCATGCAGCGCCACGTCCAGCGACATCACCGGCGCGCCCGCTTCGGCGCGGCGGAGGTTGATCGCGGCGATCCGCTCCAGCGCCTCGGTGGCGGCCGCCAGCGTCCGGCCGCAGGTCTCGGCCGGGTCGTCCTCGGCGAAGGCGAAGGTGGCCAACAGGCCGTCGCCCATGAACTTCAGCACCTGCCCGCCGCGGGCCTCGACCGGCGTCGCCAGCGCGTCGAGATAATCGTCCAGCATGCTGACCAACTGGCCCTGCGGCAGGGCGTCGGCCAGGGCGGTGAAGCCGCGCAGGTCGCCGACCAGGATCGCGGCCGAGATGGTCTCGACCGAGCCGCGGCGGATCTCGCCGTCCAGCACCCGCCGGCCGACGTCGCGCCCGAGATAGGTGCCGAGCACGGTGCGGAAGGCGGCGAGATCGATGCCGGCGCGGATGGCGGCGCCGAACACCGGCATCAGGTCGTCGAGCGCCCGCACCTCCGCCTCGGCGAAGCCGCCGGGCCGGTCGGTCGCCAGCGTGACCGAGGCGCCGGTGCGCAGCGGGTGCAGCGTGCCGTCGAAGCCGAAGGGAATGATGAAGCAGAGATAGTCGGTGGCGCCGGCGTCGCGGAACTCCGCCAGGATCGGGAAGCGGTCCACCCCCTCGCCCCGCTCCAGCCGGTAGCGGGTCAGCGGCACGATGTCCTCGGCCCGGGCGGCGGCGGGATCGGCGGCGGCCTCCCGCGCGGCCAGCACCGCCTCGTAGATCGGGCTGGGGCTCGCCATCCTGCCCCAGGAGCCGTGGCCGTACTCCTCCCTCTCCCGGCCGCCGTCGCGGGTCCAGATCAGGCCGAACGCCTCCATCTCCGGATGCAGGGTGGTGGCCGAGAGATAGGCCCGCCACAGCGGGATGCCGGCTGCCAGCAGGCCGTCGGCGAAGCCGCAGGCGACGTCCTGCACCGGCCCGGCCATCAGCGCCTGATTGCCCAGCCAGCGCCGCAGCCCGGCCAGGGCGGCGGCGGTCGCGGCGGGCAGGGCGTCCGCCCTATCGGTCACGCGACAGGCCGCGCTCCTCCAGCGCGGCGAGATAGGCGCGCCACAGCTCGTCCTGCCGGGTCGCCAACTCGTGCAGCCAGGTCCAGGAATAGATCCCGGTGTCGTGGCCGTCGTCGAACACCAGCCGTACGGCGTAATGGCCGACCGGCTCGACCGCCGTGATCGCGACGTTGCGCTTGCCGGGCACGATCGTCTTCTGCGACGGGCCGTGGCCCTGCACCTCGGCCGAGGGGCTCTCGACCCGCAGCAGCTCGGCCGACAGGGTGACGTGCAGCCCGTCGTCGAAGCGCAGCTCCAGCACGCGCTCGGCCCGCTTCAGCCGGATCTCGACCGGCCGGGCGGCGCTGCCGGTGAGGGGCGGGCTGCCCATGCTCATGGGTCAGCGCCGCGCGTCGGGGTCGAGCGGCCGGGCCTCGTCGATCAGCATGATCGGGATGCCGTCGCGGATCGGATAGGCCAGCCGCGCCTGGTCCGAGATCAGCTCCTGCGCCTTCGCGTCATAGCGCAACGGCGACTTGGTCAGCGGGCAGACCAGCATCTCGAGCAGGCGCGGGTCGACCCCGGTGGGGCTGGGGGCCGGGCTGCTGGAACCGGCGGCGCTGCCGGGCTCGGAGGTATCGCTCATGGGCAAGGGTCCGGGAACAGGGGCCGTCAGTGGCGCACGCGGCCGGCATGGCCGCCATGGATCGCCATCCGGATGATCGATAGCATGACTCGGGTGCGCTCGCAGAGATCCTTCGCCTCCAGCAGCGCCTGCTTCTCCTGCGGCTCGAACGGGCAGATCATGGCCAGCGAGGTGACCAGCCGCTCATCCGGGGTCTGGCCGATCGCCTCCCAGTCGGCGGACAGGCCGGCGATGCGGAAATAGTCGGTCAGGGCCTGGTTCAGGCCGGCGCGGTCGATCTCGGCCGGGGTGGGCTCGGCCATGTCGGCGGAAAAGCCGGTCCAGCCCGGCCGCACCCGGCGGTAGCCGCGCCGCTCCTCCAGCTCCTCCTCGACCCGGAACCGGCACAGCCCGGTCAGGGTGATCAGGTAGCGGCCGTCATCGGTCTCGTCGAAGCTGGTGATCCGGCCGGCGCAGCCGACGGCGTAGAGCGGCGGCGGGGCGGCGCCCCACTGGCCGGGGCGGGGCTGGATCATGCCGATCATCCGGCCGCCGGCCAGCGCGTCCTCGACCATGGCGAGATAGCGCGGCTCGAAAATGTTGAGGGGCAGGAGGCCGCGCGGCAGCAGCAGGACCCCGGGCAGGGGGAAGACCGGCAGGTCGGTGCCGAGGTCCTGGAAGGCGGGCGCGCGCGGCCCCCTCTTCATGTCCGCAACCGGATCATGAAAACAGGAGCGAGGACAACCGACGCCGGCCGGACAGGGTCAGGGGGTCGGTCGGGCCCAGGGCCTCGAACAGCTTGACCAGCTGCTTGCGCGCCGCCTGGTCGTTCCATTCGCGGTCGCGGCGGAACAGCTCCAGGAGCTCGTCCATCGCCGCGTCCTGCTGGCCGGCGCCGTAGAGGGCGGTCGACAGCTCGTAGCGCGCCTCGTGGTCGTTCGGGTTGGCCTCCAGCCGCTGGCGCAGCCCGGCCAGGCCGGCGATGGCGACGGCGCTCTGCTCGGCCAGCTCCAGCGCGCTCTTCGCCGCGGCGATGTCGGCGTGGCGCGCCATCTCCGGCGTCAGGCTCTCCAGGAACTGCTTGGCCTGCTCGATCTCGCCCAGCGCAATCAGGCAGCGGGCCAAGCCGGCCGCGGCCGCCGCGCTGTCCGGGGCGTGCGCCAGGACATGCTGGTAGATGCCGGCCGCCTCCTCGATGTTGCCGCTGTCGAGCACGCTCTTGGCCTCGGCCAGCAGCTCGTCGACATGGTCGTGGGAATCATGTCCGGCCAGCTGCACCAGCTTGTCGATGAAGCTCTTGACCTGGCTCTCCGGCACCGCGCCCATGAAGCCGTCGACCGGGCGGCCCTGGTAGAAGGCGTAGACGGTCGGCACCGACTGGATGCGCAGCTGCGCCGCCAGGGCCTGGTTCTGGTCGATGTCGACCTTGACCAGCCGGACCTTGCCCTGGGCGGCCTGGACCTGCTTCTCCAGCAGCGGCCCCAGCGTCTTGCACGGGCCGCACCAGGTGGCCCAGAAGTCGACGATGACCGGCACCTCCATCGAGGCCTCGATCACGTCGGCTCGGAAGCCGGCGGTGTTGCTGTCCTTGATCACCGGTACGGCGCCGCCGGAAGCGGCATTGAGAAGGGCATCCATGGCGTTGTCCCAGGTCTGGTATTGATCTGTGCCGAAGGCCGGCGGCGGCAAGCGGCGGCGTCAGCCGCCCGCAGGCGCGGCCTCGGCCGGGAGGGTGACAGAGTCGAGATCGACGATATGGGGTTCGTGGCCGCAGCTGGCAATGAAGGCCAGGAGGCCGGCCGGCTCGATCGCCGTGGTCATGGTGTTGACCAGCGGGTGGAAGTGCAGGGTGCCGTGCCGCATCATGTCGGCGTCCAGCACCACCGTCACCCGCCGGGCGTCGTCGTTGATGATGGCGAAGGGCGTGACCGAGCCGGGGGTGACGCCCAGCGCCTCCATCAGCCGGTCGGGCGAGCCGAAGGACAGCCGGCCGGAGCCGAGCAACTCGCCCAGCGCCTTCAGGTCGACGCGGCGCTCCTCCTCGCACACGACGAGCCAGGCCTGGCCCTTCTTGTTGCGCAGGAACAGGTTCTTGGAGTGCCAGCCGGGCAGGAGGCCGCGCAGGTGGCGCGATTCCTCGACCGTGAACACGGCCTCGTGCTCATGCGTCGTGACCGGGACGGCGAGCGAGCGCAGCCGCGCGAACAGGTCGGCGGGGGTCGCGCAGGGGCGGGCTGCGGCGGCGGGCGGGGACGATTCGGGGGCGGTGCTGTCGGGCGCGGTCATGGCCCGGTGTTATACGAGCCTGCGGCCCTGCTTCCAAGCCCGCCCCGGCCGGCGTCCGGCCGCACCCGGCGGGGCGCGAAAAATTTCCGCATTTAGATGCTTGCAAATCCCGCGGCATCGGATATAACCCGCCACCTCGACGGGCGCTGCGGCGCCGACGACGCCAGAGCGGGCGTAGCTCAGGGGTAGAGCACAACCTTGCCAAGGTTGGGGTCGAGGGTTCGAATCCCTTCGCCCGCTCCAGTTTCTTCCAGGACAATCAGAGATTTAGAGATCGCGGATCTGAGGCTGCCCAGCACCTTTCGGTCCTGGTCAACACGGTTCTCATGGTGACCTGCTGAGGTGGGTCGCTGATCCCACGCCTGAGCAATCCGCGATCGAGAGCGACTCGGGCGGCGGCCGCACTGCGAGCCGTCGCTAGAGTTGACCTGTCCGCTTGCCACCGCTGTGATCGCCCCATCTCGGGCCTCCGACGCTGGCCGGTGCCGCCGCGGCGTCAAGCCCGGCCCGCACCGGACCGTGTTGGGCCTGACGCCGCGGCCTGTTGGCGCCGGCCCTTCGCCTCCTCGCCCTCGATCGGAGGGCGATCGCAACGGAGGCAACCATGTCCCATCCCCTCATCACCGACGCGCAGCGTGCCGAACTCCTCGCCAACGGCGCCCGCACTGCGGCCGGCGAGGCGATCGACCCGTATCCCGTCGTCAAGCTCTTCACCCCGGACGCCGGCGCCACCTGGCTCCTCACCGAGCTCGACCCGGCCGACCCCGACCTCGCCTTCGGCCTCTGCGACCTCGGCTTTCCCGAGCTCGGTTCGGTCCGGCTATTGACCTTCGGCCCGCCGCCCTCGATCAGGGTCGAATCGTCCACGGAGGGGCTGGCGTAGTCTCCGCTGAGTGCGAATGCACTCAGATCAGTGTGCGCCTGGGCATCAATGCCGCCGTCGAGGATCAGCCCAGGGCAGGCCGAGGAACCCAGAGGACCACAGCCTGCGCGGGGAGATCATACCGGCCGCCTGCTGGAAATTGACGGCGTTGCGATGAGCGTGTCCCGTGGCCCCCGGCATCACGAGCAGATCCGGTCCGGCACGGCCGTAGTGCCGGGCGCTCGTTGAACATCAGCTCGGCGCAGAGACGGGGGATCCTTCGCGCCCGTCGTGCTTTCGCGAACGATGAGTTGGCCGTGCAGCAGCGTGCTGCGGGGCGGCGGCAGCGGGCCTTCCGAACCAACAAGCTCCAGCAGCCGAGCCACTGCCAGCCGGGCGAGCTCGCCGACATCGTTGTCGATGGTCGAGATCGGCGTCGCGGCGAATCTCGCGGCATCGATATTGTCGAAGCCGATGATCGCGATCTGTTTCGGTACGGCGAGATTGTTGATCCGCGCCCAGCGCAGAGCGCCGAGCGAAAGGACATCGCTGCTTGCGAATACAGCCGTGGGTCGGTCGGCAAGGCTCATGACGGCATCCATGGCCTCGATGCCGCTTTCGATCGTGTGACGCGGGGCATAGCCGATCAGGGCCGGATCGATCTCGATTCCGGCCGCGCGGAGCGCCTCGAGATAGCCATCCCTCTTTTTCTGTGGCGTGCCGACTTCAGGAATGAGCGTCCCGATCCTGCGATGTCCGCGATCGATCAGGTGCCGCGTCGCGTCATATGCGCCGGTAAATTCGTCGATCCCGACCGCGTCGACGCCGGCTTCACGCAGACCAACCAGAAGCACGATAGGGAAATTGCGCTGCCGCAGCTTCTGGAGATGATCGAGGCGCGAATGCAGAAGCGGATAGATCAGGATGCCGTCCACCATTCGCGTCTGGAACATCTCGATGGCACGGACCTCTTCCTCGAAACTGCCGTTCGAGGTCGCGAAGAGGACGCTGTAGCCCCGCTCGGCGAGCGCGAGCTGGATCTTCTGCGCGGCGCTGGTCAGGATCGGATTCGTGACATCATGGAGGATGAGTCCGACCGTGTTGCTCTTCAGGGAAACCAGGGACTTGGCGAAGTGATTGGGGACATAGTCAAGCTCCTCCGCAACCCGGCTGATGATCTCGCGAGCCGCAGCGGAAATCCGGGTGCTGCCCCGCAGCGCGAGCGACACAGTATTGACCCCGTAGCCGGTCTTCGCGGCGATGTCTTTCAGTCTCGCTTTTTCTCTGGCCATTCGGAACTCCCGGCACCCCTCGCGCGAAGGCGGGCTCTTAGGAAGAGCACGGAACGGATCTCAAAGCCAGTCCCGCACGATCCCCGAAGATCCCCGTCAAAACCCTTGCCAAGCCTGCGTAGTAACGTTACAACGTATTAACGGTACTACACCACTGCGACGGATGTCGCGGTCATGAGAAAGCCTCTCGGGAATCCGATTTCCATGGAGGAGACGTAGATGCGAGCCGACCAGGCCCGGCATCCATGATGGCCGCCTTGGCCCTGGGTGGAGGATGGCGGTCCGGTGCTTTTCAAGTCGATAGAGAAGACAATCGAGGGGCTTCGCCGATAGCAGGCGGCTCCTTGTGAGATTGTTTCGTGTTCCCGGACGCGAATACGCGGATCGGGCAGTTTTCGACTTGGCACCTCGTTGCGGCGGTCGAACCGTCGGACTTGCCTGCCACCGCTTCGAACCTGGGGAGGAGGCCACAAATGAAGTATCCGAAAGCCTGGTCCCGGACGAGCATCGATCCGCTCGCGCGCTAGATCATAGGAACTGTCCCT
This sequence comes from Inquilinus sp. NPDC058860, assembly GCF_042743185.1. Taxonomy (NCBI): domain Bacteria; kingdom Pseudomonadati; phylum Pseudomonadota; class Alphaproteobacteria; order Rhodospirillales; family Rhodospirillaceae; genus Inquilinus; species Inquilinus sp. NPDC058860. Next base: position 75,699 of record NZ_JBHYMS010000004.1, read on the forward strand.
CGAGGGCAGATGTGACGATCTTCTGAAGTCAAGATGACCGATCCGCATGGATTGGGAACGGTGTTGATTTGCCTTGTCCATCGGATCGATGGCGCAACTGCAAGATCACCGACCCAGGGCGATCAGGCCAACGAGGAAGACGAGGGAGGAACGCAAAAAATGAGGCTGATCCATACGATTGCAGCCGTCATGACGGTCGCGGCGGTGGGCTTGGCCCATGCCGAGGATACCGTCATCCATGTGATGTCGTGGGAGGCGACGCAGGTGGCCGGCACGCCCTGGTGGGACAAGATCACCCAGGGCTTCGAGGCGAAGCATCCCGGCGTGAAGATCGAGACGAATTTCGTCCCGTTCAACCAGTATCTGACGACGCTCGCCGCCATGACGGCCGGCAATTCGCTGCCGGACCTTTTCTACGGGCACGTCAAGGCCGCGGAACTTGGGCGGGCCGGCCTCGCCGTCAACTACAAGGAAGCCGTTGATCAGGCGTTCCTGAAGCAGTTCTATCCGGGTCCTTTGCGCCAGTTCACATTCGATGACGGTGCAATCTATGCGCTGCCATGGACGGCGCAGATCTTCGGCCTGTTCGTCAATGACCGGATCATGAAGGAACTCGGGCTCACGCCGCCGAGCACCTGGGACGAGCTGATCGCGATGACGCCGAAGATCCGCGAAGCCGGCCTGACCCCGGTCGCCTTCGGCAATCTGGCCCGCAATGTCTGCCCGGACTTCCTGCTGCCGCTGGTCGCCCAATATGGCGGCGACGTCTATGCGCTGGACGATCTCACCAAGCCCGGCCTGTCCTGGGATTCGAAGCCGGTCGTCGACGCCCTCACTTTGCTGCAGAATCTCGCCAAGGCCGGCGTCTTCCTCGAGGGCGTGAACGGCATCGACGAGCGACCGGCCTGGCAGATCGCCTATCAGGGCAGGGCGGCGATGCTCTATACGGGCTCGTGGGCGCCTGCCGTCTTCGACGCCGAGGCGACTCAGGACTGGCTCGACAACTATTCGGTCCACAAGGTTCCGGCCGTCACGGCGGACGGCGTGCACTACACCGGTGACGGCAGCGGCGAGGGCTTGGTCATCAACGCCAAGAGCCCGAACAGGGATCTGACCCTCGAATTCGTCAAATACATGTTCTCGCCCGAGATCTACGACGACCACATCGCCGGCCTCGGCGGCTTCCCGTCGATGCCGAGCGCCCTCGACCAGGTCAAGAATCCGAAGGTCCAGGAAATGGTGCCCTGGATGGATACGGATGGCGCCGACCACATCCTGTTCGGTGCCGGAAGCTGGGATGCGGTCTCGAATGTCTGCCAGGGCATTCTCGACGGCTCGGTCGAGCCGGCGGCCGGAGCCAAGCAGATCCAGTCCGACGTGCTCGCCACACGGGCCAAGGCGCAATAGGGCCTGCCGCGCCAGGTCCTCGCACTGGCGCGTGAGGGGCGGTCGAACCCTGTCGGCGCATAGGGAGCCACACCATGACGCAGACATTCACGCCTGCCATCGGAACGGCGGGTGCCTTCCGGCGGAACTGGCCGATCATCGCCTTCCTGTCGCCCGCTGCCATCGTCCTGCTGGTGTTCATGGCGGTGCCGATGGTGAATTCCATCATTCTCAGCTTTCAGTCCTGGAACGGCATGTCCGCCCCGTCCTGGGTCGGCCTCAGGAACTACCGCGCGCTGTTCGGCGATCGCCTGTTCCTGCTCGCGCTCGGCAACACCGCCTATTTCACGATCGCGACCGTCATCCTGCAGAGCGTGATCCCGCTTCTCGTGGCGAACATGCTCAACTCCAGAATTCTCGGCGGCACGATCTTCCGCACGCTCTATTTCATGCCCGTCATCATCTCGCTCGCGATCAGCGGCCTGCTCTGGGCGATGATCTACGAGCCGAATTTCGGCATCCTGAACGAATTCCTGCGCTCCATCGGCCTCGGCAGCTTCACCCAGCTGTGGCTGGCCGATCGCCGCACCGTCATGCCGAGCATCATCGCAGTATCGGTCTGGCAGTCGCTCGGCTTCTACCTGGTCATCTACTACGCGGCCATGCAGAACATCCCGAGGGAGCTCTACGAAGCGGCCAAGATCGACAATGCCAACGCGCTGCAGCGGCTGTGGCATGTCACCGTGCCGATGCTGCGCCCGGTCATCGTGCTGGTGATCGTGCTGAACACCATCCACGGCATCAAGGTGTTCGACCAGATCTGGGTCATGACGGCCGGCGGTCCCAATCACGCCAGCGACACGCTCGGCACCTACCTCTACAGCACCTCTTTCGGCGCCATGGGCAGCTCCAACCCGCAGCTGGGCTACGCCACCGCCATCGCCATCGTCATCCTCGTGCTGAGCTTCCTCCTGAGCATCCTGCAGATCCGTCTCGGGAAGCGCCGGGAAATCGAATACTGACCGCCGGAGGCAGCCCCCGTGAACGCGATCTCTCACTATCACGCGCCCGCCAGGTCCATCGCCTTCCCCAGGGCGCGGCTGCGGATGGTGTTCGGCCGGACGCTGATCTACGTGACGCTGGTCGCCATCGCCGTGGTTCAGGCCTTCCCGCTCGTCTGGATGATCCTGACATCGGTCAAGAACCAGCGCGAGGTGTTCGGCTCGTTCCTGCCCGCGCGGCTCGACTTCGGCAATTTCGTGCGCGTCTGGAACGCCATCGACCTGCCGCGGCATCTGGTCAACTCGCTCTACGTGACGACGCTCACGGTGGTGATCGTGGTCTTCGTCGCGACGCTGGCCGGCTATGTCTTCGCCCGGTTCCACTTCCGCGGCCGCGACTTGCTCTTCTACATGTTCATCGGCGCCATGATGATCCCTGGCCAGGCGATCCTCATTCCGATGTTCCAGTTCCTGAAGGGCATCGGCCTGCTCAACACGCTGACCGGCCTGTCGCTCTCCTATCTCGGCGGCTCGGTCGCCTTCGCGATCTTCCTGATGCGCTCCTTCTTCCTGAGCCTACCGCAGGAGCTCGGCGATGCCGGCCGGATCGACGGCTGCACGGAGTTCGGCGTGTTCCGCTACGTCTATCTGCCGCTCGCCAAGTCCGGCATCGCCACCGTGGTCATCATCCAGTCGATGGGCACGTGGAACGAGTTCATGTTCTCGAACACCTTCATCTCCAGCCCCGATTCCAAGACCATCCAGGCGGCGCTCTTCCAGGCGGTCGGCCGCTACTCGACCGATTACACCGCGCTCTCCTCCGGACTGATGCTGGCGCTCGTTCCGATCGTGACCGTCTACCTGATCCTGCAGAAGCAGTTCGTCCAGGGGCTGACCGCCGGGGCCCTGAAGGGATGAGCGGCTCGCCGATCCGAGCAAAGGCAAGATCTCCCATGACAGACACAGCATCCGCCGGCATCGACCCGTCGATCCGCCCGGTCACGATCGGGACCTTCCCGCCGCAGCTCCCGCTCGCCTTCGGCGGCTCCTGGTTCATCGCCTACTCCGCCCCCGGCGAGGAGGATGTGCGCCTCAGGGGAGCCATCGACGCGGCCTATGAGAGCGGGGTCCGTCACTTCGACACGGCCGGCGGCTACGGCAACGGCCATTCGGAAGAGATCTACGGCGCCTTCATCGCGGGGCGGCGCAGCGAGATCTTCCTTGCGTCCAAGGCCAATCCGGCCGAGGCGACGGCAGCGGCCATGGCGGCGGAGATCGACGCCAGCCTCCGCCGGCTGAAGACCGACTATATCGACCTCTACTACATCCACTGGCCGAAAAGCGGCGCCGACATGCGGCCGCGCATGGAGGCGCTGGAGGCGGCGCGCCGGGCCGGCAAGATCCGCGCCGCCGGCGTCAGCAATTTCTCGGTCGAGCAGATGCGGCAGGTGCAGGAGGTGGGGCGCATCGACGCCCACCAGCTCGGCTACAACCTCCTCTGGCGCTATGCCGAGGACGACCTGATCCCCTTCTGCGTCGCGCACGGCATCGCCGTCGTCACCTACAGCTCGCTCGCGCACGGCATCCTGACCGGCAAGTTCGGCCGCAAGCCCGATCTCGCGCCCGGCGACCAGCGCCACCGGATCCTGCCCTTCCGCGCCGATATCTGGCCGCATGTCCATGCCGGCGTCGAGAGGCTGAAGGCGATCGCGGCCGAGCTCGATAGGCCGCTGATGCACCTGGCGATCCGCTGGAACCTGGCTCGGCCCGGCATCACCTCGGTCGTGGTCGGCGCGCGCACCCGCGCCCAGTCCGAGGCGAATGCGGCGGCGCTTTCCGGTGCGATCCCGTCATCCGTCTTCGAGCGGATGACGGCGATCAGCGACGAGATCGTCCGCCATGTGCCCAACGAGGGCAACCTCTTCAACCATCACCCCTGACCCCGACACGCTGGACAAGGAAAGAGTTCGATGGAGCCGATCCAAGGACTGGGCGAGCGCGTGCTCGTGCAGGTCTGCCTCGTTGTCGACGATGCCGACAAATATGCGAAGCGTTATTCGGAGCTGCTCGGCATTCCGATCCCGGAGGTCCACGTCAGCGACGGCTATTCGGAGACCGAGGCGACCTATCACGGCGAGCCGACCGAGGCCCGCGCGCGCATCTATCACTGGCATTTCGGCAATGTCGGCTTCGAGCTGCTGCAGCCGCTGGGTCCGAAGAGCGTCTGGCAGGACTGGCTCGACGAGCACGGTCCGAGCGTCCATCACGTCGCCTTCCGCGTGACCGACAGCCAGGGCGTCGCGCGCGAGTTCGCCCGCCACGGCTACCCCGTCTCGCAGCAGGGTTTCTACACCGGCCGCCTGCCGAATGGCGGTCATACCGGCATGTACACCTATCTCGACACCGCCAAGGCGCTCGGAACGACCTTCGAGCTGCTCGAATCCTTCGACCCCGATGGGGAGGTCCGCTGATGAGCGCGCCCGTGCTTCAACCGGAAATGCTCTGCCAGGTCGGCTTCGTCGTGCATGACGTCGTCGCGACGGCGCGGAAATACGCCGACGCCTTCGGCTTTCCCATGCCCGAGATCATCCAGACGCCCGGCTTCGAGACGGCGCGGACCACGGTGGCCGGCGAGCCCTCGGAGGCGACCGCCAAGCTCGCCTTCTTCCAGACCGGCCAGCTCGTGGTGGAATTGATCGAGCCGGACCAGAAGCCCAGCGTCTGGCGCGACTTCCTCGACAGGAACGGCGAGGGTGTGCACCACATCGCCTTCCGCGTCGCCGATACGAAGGCGACCGAAGCTCGCCTTGCGCAGGAAGGGATCGCCACCCTTCAGCAGGGCCTCTTCGTCGATGGCAGCGGCATGTACACCTATCTCGATACGGCGCCGCAGCTCGGCGTGATGATCGAGCTGCTCGAGACTTTCGGCAGGAAAAGCTGACCCGCCGCAAGGAGATCGGAGCTTCCATGCACTCCATCGGTATCCTCGGGGCGGCCGGGATCGCGCCCCGCGCCATCATCGATCCGGCGCGACGCCGGCGCGACGTCGCGATTGGTGCCGTGGCATCCCGCGACGCCGACAAGGCATCCGCCTACGCCGCCGCCAACGGCATCCCGCGCGCATTCGCCGGCTACGACGCCCTGCTGGCCGATCCCTCGATCGACATCGTCTACAACGCCCTGCCGCCGACGGGCCATGCCGAATGGTCGATCAGGGCGCTGCAGGCCGGCAAGCATGTCTTGTGCGAGAAGCCGATCGCCGTCACCGCGGCGGAGGCGCGCGACATGGTGGCCGCGGCGAGGGCGGGCGGCCGCGTGCTCGCCGAGGCGTTCCACGACCGCTACCATCCTGCCTTCGCCCATCTGCTCGCTCTGAAGCCGAAGCTCGGCACGATCCGCTCGCTCGTGGCCGAGTTCCGTGTCGACATCCCCTATGACCCGGCGAACATCCGCTACGATCCATCGCAGGGCGGCGGTGCGATGATGGACCTCGGCTGCTACCCGCTGCACTGGCTGCGCAGCTTCATGGGAACCGAGCCGGAGATCGTCTCCGCGTCGGCCCGGCTTTGTGATCTCGGCTCGGATACGCGGATCGAAGCCGACCTTCGATTTCCGGACGACGTGCCCGCACGGCTCCTTGCCGACATCCAGGCCGGGCCGTTCCGCGGCCTGCTCAGGATCGAGGCCGAGAACGGCATCGTCGAGCTGGACAACCCCTGCCTGCCGCACAACGGCCACTCCTTCCGCGAGTGGCTGGATGGCGTGCACCGCGTCTACACCGTCGCCGGAACCGCGACCTACGACCACCAGCTCGACGCTTTCGTGAAGGCCGTCGACGGCGGCGACGCCCTTCCGACCGGCGGCGACGATGCGATCGGCAACATGGCCGCGCTCGACCGCATCTATGAGCGCGCCGGCGTCGACCGGGCCGCGGCGCGGCCGCGCCGGGCTCCCTGAGACCTCGAACAGGGACGGGACTATCGCCATGCCGGACCCCATCACGCTCTTCGACGGACGGACGCTCGCCGGCTGGCGCGCCGCTCCGCGCCTGCCGACGCCGGTCAGGGCCGACGATCCGCCCGTTCCGAGCGACACGCCTGCCTATCGAAAGGCGCTCTCCCATCTCGGACGCTGGACCGTCGAGGACGGCGCGATCTGCGGTCGGCAGGATCCGCCGGGCAGCGGGCTCGGCGCCTATCTCGTCAGCGAAGCCTCGTTCGGCGATTTCGAGCTCATGCTCGAGGCGCGGCCGGACTGGCCGGCCGATACCGGCATCATGCTGCGCGCCACGGCGGACGGCTCGACCGGCTATCAGGTGCTCGTCGACCATCGCAAGTCCGGCAATATCGGCGGCTTCTACGGCAACGGCATCGGCCGGTTCCATGCCATCAATTTCAATGTCGACGTCGAGCGCGATGCGGCGGGGAAGCCAGTGGGGCTGAAACTCGAGGACCCTGCCACGACGATCGAGCCGATCGCCGATTGGAAGCCGGCGCTCTTGTCGCGGAAGGCGAGCGGCGAGGATTTCCTGAAGGCCTGGAGATGGGACGGCTGGAACGTCTTTCGTATCCGCATGGTCGGCGCGCTGCCCAGGATCACCGTGTGGATCAACGACCTGCTCGTTTCCGAGATCGACACCGCCACCATGACCCATCCCGATTTCGACGGTGCGGCCGTGCTGAAGAAGCTCGGCAATGCCGGTCATATCGCCTTCGAGGTGCATGACAACGATCCGCGCATGGGCGAGGAGCGTTGGGCGCCGAGCGCCGCCTGCCGCTGGCGAAACATCCGCGTCCAGCCGCTGTAAGGGAGACGACGATGAGTTCTTCGCTCGACGAGCTGGCGGCGGAACAGGAAGCCCTGCGGCTCGACAGCTTCGACTACGACTTCGCCTGGGCCCTCGGCTCGCTGATCCGCGCCAAGGCCTCCGCCGGCCGCGCCCCGGTCGCGATCGAGGTCGCCCATGGCGGCGATCTCGTCTTCTCGACCTTGCTGCCCGGGGCGACGCCGGACAATTCCGACTGGGCGGCGCGCAAGCGCGCGGTCGCGCAGCGCTTCCACCGCGCGTCGCTGGCCATGCGGATCGAGGCGGAGGAGGGGGGGCTACGACTTCAACCGCCGCTTCCGCCTTCCCGAGCCTCTCTTCGCGGCGAGCGGCGGCGGCGTTCCCCTGATGCTGGCATCGGGAACGCTGATCGGAACGGCCGGCGTCAGCGGCCTGCCCGACGTCGAGGATCACCGGCTGATCACGACCGCCCTTCGCGAGCTGCTCGGACGCCCCGCCTGAACGGTTCATCCTTCACCATTCCGATGGGATCGGACATGCCTTACAAGATCTCGTTCCAGCTCTATTCCGCACGCAACTTCCCGCCGCTCGAGCGCCAGCTCGAAGGCCTCGCCGCGATCGGCTATGACGCTGTCGAGCCCTGGCTGCCCGCCTATGAGGCGAGTGCCGTGGAGTTCCGCCGCAAGATCGACGCTGCCGGACTCGCCTGCTACGGCTTTCACCTGCCGTTCAAGGGGCTCGTCGCCGATCCCCGGCGCTTCATCGACATCGCGAAAACCATCGGCGCCTGGCTGCTGATCCCGCCCTATCTGGAGCCGCAGGACCGGCCGACCACGGCCGATGGCTGGCGCGCCGTCGGGCGCGAGCTCGGCCGCGTGCGCGAGATCGTCGCCGCCGAAGGCCTGAAGCTTGCTTGGCACAATCACGATTTCGAGTACCGGCTGCTGCCCGACGGATCGCGGCCGATCGATCTCCTCTTCGAGGGCGCCGGCAGCGAGGTCGGCTACGAGATCGACTTCGCCTGGGTGGTGCGCGGCGGCGGCGATCCGGTGACGGAACTGAGGCACTGGAAGGACCGCCTCTACGCCATCCAGGTCAAGGACACCGCGCCGGCCGGCACCACGGCCGAGGGCGGCTGGACGGCGATGGGCGACGGCGTCGTCGACTGGAAGGCGCTGTGGCCGCTCTTTTCCGAGACGCCGGCCGATCACCTCGTCGTCGAGCATGATGAGCCGGCCGACTGGCGGGTGCTCGCACAGCGGTCCTACGACTATCTCGTCAAGCTCGGCGCAAGAGGCTGACCGCTTTTGGCCCGCCAACCGGCGCGGCGATCGACAGCGAAACGCGGTCGGAAGCGACCCACATCGGAGAACTGCACGTGCCTGCCTTCAACGGCTTCGGCCATCTGGCCTTCAAGGTGAACGACCTTCAGATATCGCTCGACTTCTACAGGAGGCTCGGATTCCCAGAGTTCCTGCGCCTCACGGAGACGAACGGCGAGCCGTGGATCGCCTATCTGAAGATCTCGGACGGGCTCTATCTCGAGCTCTTTCCCGGCGGCGACGGCAGCAAGGTCCCCGGTCCGGAGCACACCGGCGTCCATCACCTCTGCCTGACGACGGAGGACATCGAGGCGACCGCCGCGCATCTCGCCTCGGCAGGCATCCCACTCGTCGCGCCGCTCGATCCAACCAGGCGCGGCGCCGACCGCAATCGCGGCATGTGGATCACCGACCCGGACGGCAACCGGATCGAGATCATGGAAATGGCACCGGACTGCATCCAGTACGAGGCGATACGGGACGTCAGCGCCGGGAAGGCGCCGCATGCCCTGGTGAGGCCACGATAGCCGGCCGAACCAGGGCTCCGACCCCTCTTCCAGCATAGAGACAGACAGCCATGAAAGCCGGACCCGTATTCACGCGACGCGGCCGCAGCCTGCTCCCCGGCCAGATCTCGCAGCTGATCACGATCGACGTCGAGAAGGGGCAGCCCCAAATCGTGCTCGAGGCGGACGAGATCATCGAGGCGCCCAATTGGACGCCCGACGGGAAATGGCTCGTCTTCAATGCCGGCGGCGAGATGTGGCGGATCGATGCGGACGGCGCGACCGCGCCCGAGAAGATCGATACCGGCGCGATCCGTGATCTCAACAACGATCACGTCCTCTCGCCTGACGGGAAAACCATCTACATGAGCAACAATGACGGCCACATCTATGCCGTCGCGCTCTCGGGCGGTCAGCCGCGGCGGGTCTCGAACGAGCACGAGACGCCGCATCACTATTATCTGCACGGCATCTCGCCGGACGGGCTCACGCTGTCCTATGTCGCGGTCGAAGGTCCGGCCGGCGCCAGGCGGATCAATATCTTCACGATTCCCGCGTCAGGCGGTCCCGACACCCGGCTCACGGATGTGAGCTATCCGAATGACGGCCCGGAATACTCGCCGGACGGGCAGTGGATCTACTTCAACGCCGAGCGCGCGGCGACGATTCCGGGCCACGCCCAATGCTTCCGCATGCGGCCGGACGGCAGCGGCATCGAACAGCTCACCTTCGACGACCGCGTCAACTGGTTCCCGCATGTCTCGCCGGATGGCCGGTCCGTCGTTTTCATCAGCTATCCGGCCGGCACCACCGGGCATCCGCCGAACAAGGACGTGATCCTTCGTCTCATGCGGCCGGACGGCAGTGAGCAGCGCGACCTCATCGCATTTTTCGGTGGCCAGGGCACGATCAATGTCAACAGCTGGGCTCCCGACAGCAGGCGCTTCGCCTATGTCGCCTACCCGGTCGTGTAGGCGGTTGCCGGCGCGCCGAAAACGGCAAGACTGATGTCAATCGGCGCGACTTATTTTCACGCCGAAAGCCGCTGAAACGGTATGTGGTGGTCGGTGCGTCCGGTCTCCTCGACAGGCATAGCAGGCCGACGAGTCCGGAGGGCATGCAGAAACGGCCCGCCGTGTCGTGGCCTTCTTTCTCATATCTTGGTCAGGGATCTGCCGACATCGCTGGACTCCCAAAGCTGGTCGCTGCGCGAAGATCTGCGCGCTGGAGGCCGATCGTCGGTCACGATAGGGATCACGGGGGGCACCGAGTTGCCAATCACGGGACGGCGCTCTCGGCCAATCGCAAGAATCGTTGGTTGCGGGTCCCCGCAACCACCTTTGTTATAACTCCCTCGATATCGAGGTCTAAGCCAAGCCCTGCCGGCTCCCGGCGGGGCTTGCTGCATTCTGGCCGTCATGTCCGGTACGATTGAGCTCTCGGGCTTACAACACAGCCGGGTCAACCTCTCGGCGGTGCTTCAGCAACATTGCGATCCGATGCGTCACTTGGGGCGGAGCAGCCAGCAGACTGCGAAGGGACCGATATCGAATCCCTCGACCGGACGCTCGACAAAGCCATTCGGCATCAGCACCTCGGCGCTCCGCCAGGTCCCTTCGGGCAGCGCCAAGGCGATGCGCTCGTTGCGAAGGTGGGCGATGCAGAGCGCGTCGTGGTCGATCATCTCGAGCAGAAGGCCGCGCAAGCGCGGACGGCCGGTCCAGCGCAGGGCCGATGCCGGCCGGCCGGCACAACGCGACAGGCGGGTCAGGAGGTGCGCCGCCGGCGTCCAGGCGCCGTCATCCGCAATCAGCCCCTTCGGCCCTGACGGCTCGAAGAATGCCAACGTCTCGACATCGGGATCCAGAAAGCCCGCGACGGTGCCGGCCAGCCAGGCGGCCGCGATGGTCTGTCCTTGCCGCGGATCCGGCGCGGCGGAGCGACGGCGGCCTTCGGGCGAGGTGGCATTCGGGTTGTAGCGCAGGCCCAGCGTCATCGGACCGACCTGAAAACGTCGGACCGGGAGCTTGGCTTTGGCGGAGGCCAGGATCTCCTCCAGCGGCTCGGTTGTCTCGCCGATGGTGTCGTCGTCCGACCCGTGCACCGTAGGGTTGGACGTCCACGCCAGATAGTCCGCCGCCGGCCAATGGGTCATGCGGTTGAGCTCGGTGAAGAAGGCCCCCGTTCCCGCGCCGATGGCGGTGCCAGGCAGGATCTCCCGGGCCGCCGCGACGGCCGCATCGTCGGCGTCCCACAGCGAAACGCCGATCGCGGGCCGGTCGATCAGGATCGGCGCAAGGGCTTCCAGGATCGCGCGGGTATCGACCGCGGCGCCGCCTCTGATATCGATGCGCAGCGGTCCCGCCACGGCCGACACCTTCGCGCGGGCATCCTCCAGCCAGGCGTGTTCGGACGGGTCGATCTCGATCGCGGTGAAGCCGAGGCCAAGCGTGCGGACGGCGTCGGTCTGCGAAGCTGCGATCGGACCGGGCGGCAGGCTGGTGCCGAGAACGGGGAAGGGTGCTGTCTTCTGGATGGCCGGCCCGCTGCCCTGCGCGTCTACGGCCGCGGCTGCGCGGGACAGGATCTCGAGCCTGACGACCTGCTCGACAGCCGATGAGGGCCCGATCCGGTAGGGGTACGGCCGGGCCAGGGGGCGGCAGTAGGTCTTGTACGAGGCATCGGTCCAGTTGCGCTGGTCCTCGGTCTCGAACACCTCGCCCTCGAACACCAGGCGCAGCCAATGGCCGGCCGCGGTCTTGTACTCCATCGCGGCGATGTCGAAGAACGGCTGGTGCGGCGAGACCAGTTCGGGGAACCGCGTTTCCTCGACCCGGCCGTCCGGATGGGTCACGGCCACCGGGCGGCCGCGAGCGGCCCCCAGGCTGTGGAGCACGACGAAGCCGGTCCGGTTGGTGTCGAAGCCGGATGCCGACGAGGCCCGGGCTCTGGCCTCGACCATGCGGTCGGTGACGGTCCAGGCCACCGACCAGGTCAGGTCGCCGGCGGACCGGTCGAGGGCGCCCCCCGCGGTGGCCGTCACCCGCCCGTCCTGCCGCCGCAGGCGGGCTTCGGCCGGCAGGTCCGCCGTCCCCCAGTTGACGTCGCGCACGACGAAGCCGATGCCGCGGAACAGCTCCTCCCCGTCGAGGCTGATCTCGCGGGCGAAGGCGCCGTTGCGGTCGAGCCGGAGATCGAGCCCGCCCTGGGAGAGGTGCCCGGAAGAGGATGCGTCTGCAGTCATGCTCAGCCTCCTGACAATTCGGGTGAAGCGGATGGCGGAACGGGCGAGGTCTCGCCCGCCGCCGCGATGCAGCATGGAATCCTTTTGACGAGAGCGCGTCGACGCGACTAGCGTAGCGCGATACTGGTATCAAAGGTATACCAAATGGCCACGGTCGCGATCCGGCGCCGCAAGCTGTACGAGGATGTGGCGGAGCATCTGGAGCGCATGATCCAGGACGGCTCCTATGCGCCCTCGGATCTCCTGCCGTCCGAACGCGATCTGATGCGGCAGTTCGGGGTCGGCCGCCCGGCCATCCGCGAGGCGTTGTTCCATCTCCGGAAGATGGGGTTGGTGGAGCTCCGGTCGGGGGAGCGGGCGCGGGTGACGCAGCCGACGCCGCAATTCGTGATCAGCGCCCTGTCGGGCACAACGCGGCACATGCTCGCCGCGCCGGGCGGAGTGCAGAATTTCCAGAGCGCGCGCAGCTTCTTCGAAACCGGCCTTGCCCGCTACGCCGCGTCGCACGCCACCAAGGAGGACCTGGCCGATCTCGAAGCCGCGCTTACCGCCAACCAGGAAGCGATCGGCGACCTCAAGCGCTTCCAGGAGACCGATGTCGGCTTCCACTACGTCCTGGCGGTGATCCCGCGCAATCCGATCTTCATCGCCATCCACGAGGCGCTGGTCGAGTGGCTGCTGGAGCAGCGCAAGACCACGCTGAGGGCCGGCGGCTACGAGATCGCCTACGAGGCGCACCGGGCGATCTTCGAGGCCGTGGCGGCCCGCGATCCCGACCGCGCCGAGCGGGCGATGCACGAGCATCTCAATTATGTCGCCCGCCGCTACAACGAAATCGTCGGGGGGGAATGATGGGGGGCTATGTCGTGCTCGTGGAGTTCCGCTTGAAAAGCGGATCGCGTGGAGACTTCCGGCCGTTGGTGGACGAGAACGCCAAGACATCGACACGCGAAGAGGCCGGGTGCCGTCGTTTCGACGTGATCGAGCCCGCGGGCGATCCCGATGCCGTCCTGCTCTACGAGATCTACGACGACCGTGCCGCCTTCGACGCGCATGTGGCATCGCAGCACTACGCCAAATTTGACAGCGCAAGCGCCGGCTACGTGGTCGGCAAATCGGTGACGGTCGGCGAACTGGTCTGCGAGGGGGCGCTGTAGAGGTTTCGAAAACGCCGCCCAGGACCGGCAGGCCGGGCGAAGCAACGGGAGGAACCGGAGTGGCACACGAAGATCTCAGGACCATGGCCGCTACCAGGGCGCCGAAGTTCGGGCACTTCATCGTCGAATTCGCCACGCCGGGCATCGGGCACATCATGAAGTCGGCGGGCTGCGACTTCGTGCTGTTCGACCTCGAGCACTCCGGCTTCCACTTCGAGACCGTGAAGAGCGCGATGCGCTATTTCGAGGCGGCGCAGCTTCCGGCGATCGTGCGGGTGCCGTCGCGCGAGTACCATCACATCGCCCGGGCGATGGACATGGGCGCCGAAGGGCTGATGCTGCCGATGGTCGGGTCGGCCGCCGAGGCCCGCGAGATCGTGCGGTCGATGAAGTACCATCCGGCCGGCGGCCGGGGCGTGGCCCTCCAGGTCGCGCATGACCGCTACCGGCCCGGCGCCGTGACCGAGAAGCTCGCCGCCGCGAACCGGCGCTCCACCCTGTTCTGCCAGATCGAGACGGCGGACGGCGTGAAGAATGCGGATGAGATCGCGGCCACCGAAGGCGTCGACGCGCTCTGGGTGGGGCATTTCGACCTCTCCGTCTCGCTCGGCATCCCGGGCCAGTTCGACCATCCCGACTTCAGGGGCGCGATCGACCGGACGATCGCGGCCTGCGAGAAGCACAAGAAGGCGCTGGGCCGCCTGGTGCCGACGGTCGCCCAGGGCATCGAGCTCAACGCCGCGGGCTTCGATTTCATCTGCTATTCGGGCGATGTCTGGGTGCTGCACGACGCGCTGGCGGAGGCGATGACGCGCCTGCGCGAAGGCGCGAAGGCCGGGCGGAGCTAAGGCGATGGCCGGACCGTTCCGCGTCGCGCTGTCGGGCGATTTCCGGAAGCCCGACGGAACGCCGACCTATCCGGACTTCGATCTCACGCCGCTTCGCTCGGCGCCCGGTGTCGAGATGCTGTTCCTGGACGTGGCCGACCCGCTGCGCGCCGAGCAGCTGGAGGATGTCGACGCGCTGATCCTGCTGACCCACCGTTTCACTGCGGACAGCGTGCCCAGGAGCGGCCGCCTCGCCGTGGTCGCCCGCTTCGGCGTCGGCTACGACACGGTGGATGTGGACGCCTGCACCCGGGTCGGCATCGCGCTCGTGATCACGCCGGACGGGGTGCGCAGGCCGGTCGCGGTGTCGATCATCACCCTCATGCTGGCGCTGACCGGCAAGCTGTTGGTCAAGGACCGGCTGACGCGCGAGGCCGCGGCGGGCTTCGCCAAGCGGTCCGAACACATGGGCATGGGTCTCGTCGGGCGCACACTGGGCTCGCTCGGGATCGGCAATATCGGCGCCGAGATGTTCCGGATGGCCAGGCCGTTCGACATGACATTCATCGCCCATGACCCGGCGGCCGACCCGGCCGTGGCGGCGGAGCTGGGCATCGAGCTCGTCGGGCTCGACGACGTGTTCCGCCGCGCCGACATCCTCTCGGTCAGCTGTCCCTTGACCCCGCAGACCCATCACCTCGTCAATGCCGACCGGATCGGGCTGATGAAGCCGACGGCCTATCTGATCAACACTGCGCGCGGGCCGATCGTGGACCAGGCGGCGTTGACGCAGGCCCTGCAGGCGCGGCGGATCGCCGGGGCCGGGCTCGACGTCCTGGAGCAGGAGCCGCCGGATCCGGAGGACCCGATCCTCAAGCTCGAGAACGCCATCCTGACGCCGCACGCCCTGTGCTGGACGGACCAGTGCTTCGCCGGCAACGGCGCCGCGGATGTCCGCGCCGTGCTGGAGGTGCAGCAGGGGCGGGTGCCGCGGGGCGTGGTCAACCGTGCCGTGCTCGACGCGCCCGTCTGGCGTGAGCGGCTGGCGGAGTTCGGCCGGCGCTTCGGCGCGGAACCTTGAGGGCGACACTCTCCTCCAAAAGGGGAGAGATCGACGGAAAGCAGCCGGCGCTGACGACCGGTGGATCCAGGGAGGACAGGCGAGCATGAACGATCGGACGAGACGCGAATTCGAAGCCGGCCTTGCGGCCGACGTCGATGCCTGGCTGCGGGGCGAGCCCACCCGTCGCAGCTTCATCAAGAGATTCGGGCAGATGACCGGGATGCTGGCCGTGTCCGGGCCGCTGCTGGCCTCGATCAGCCGCTCGGCCCTGGCCCAGGCGGCCGCCCAGCTGGCGGATCCGTCGACGCCGCTCGGCCAGGCGCAGGCGGCCGCCCTCAAGGCCTCCACCGAGGGGCCGGCGGATGGTTCGGCCTATCGCGCCGTGCAGGCCGCCAAGCAGTTCCCGGACGTGACCCTGAACATGACGTATGAATCAGGGCTTCAGGCGCTCGACCCGCGGCATTTCTCCGGACCGCTGTGGGAACAGCTGACCGGGATGAAGTCGAATGTCGTCGAGCTGTCGCATCCCGACCAGTACTCGAAGCCTGTTGCCGAGCACATCGCCGGATCTGGCGCCTACGACATCCTCGACATCGAGCCGGCCTGGACCCCGTCGCTCGCCGATGGCGGCGTCATCGCGCCGCTCGACGACTACATCGCCAAGCATATGAACAAGGCGGATTTCGACGACTATCACCCGCTGTTCAAGGCGTTGCCCACCTACAAGGGCAAGATCTGGGGCGTGTTCGACGACGGCGATATGTTTGCCCTCTATTACCGCAAGGATGTCTTCGACGACCCGAAGCTCAAGGACGCCTACAGCCAGAAGCTCGGCAAGCCGCTGGCCGTCCCGAAGACCTGGGAGGACTATGCCCAGGTCGCCCAGTTCATCACCGACCAGATGGCGCCCAACCTCTACGGGGCGGGGCACTTCCGCAAGGCCGGCAGCCCGGGCAACCAGTTCGACTTCCTGCAGCAGTTCCGGGCGAACAGAGGCGAGCTGTTCGACGGCGACATGAAGGCCGGGCTGGCCTCGGCCGCCGGCATCAAGACCCTGGAGAACATGATCGCCGCCAACAAGGCGTCGATCCCCGGCAACAACGAGCTGGATGCCGTGTCGCTCTGGGCCGCCTTCCTGCAGGGCAAGGTGGCGATGATCTATTCCTGGCCGCCCAGCGGCCGGATGGCAGCGAACTATTCGCAAAGCGATGCGGCCATCAACTTCATCCCGCGCTCCACCATCGCCGGCAAGGTCGGCTACGCCGTCGTGCCCGGCAATCCGGAGCATGCGACCGGCTACAGCAAGGCGCTCGCGGCCGATTCCGAGAATCCGGAGGCCGCCTACCTGTTCATGCAATGGGCGACCTCGCCGCCGGTGTCGCTGGCCCGCACCATGCTGCCCTATGCGCTGCGGGATCCCTACCGGCTGTCGCACTACAAGTCGGAGCTGTACGGCGCCCTCTGGCCGGATGCGAAGGACTACCTCGCCAACCTCTGCAACTCGGCCAATGTCGGGCTGCTCGACATGATCATGCCCGGCTGGCAGGACTATGCGCTCAGCCTGGACCGCATGTGCTCCTCGGTCTGGGCCGGCACCGATCCCAAGGCCGCGCTCGAGACCGCGGCGGCGGAATGGGACCAGACGACCGAGCGTCTCGGCACCGACAGCCAGAAGGCGTTCTACGCCGAATACAAGAAGCTGCCCGGCTCCTCGGCCGACCACACGGTCGAGGCGCTCGGGATGGCCGTGAAGCTGTGACGGCGCCGGCGGCGGCGAGCTTCGGGGTCGCCGCCGCCGGCCCATATCGTCGACGGGCAGCCGCATGACGACCGATGCCACCTCCGCGATCTCTCCGTCCCGGCGCCTGCCGCGCCGACGGGCCGGCTTGTCCGAATGGAGCGACCGCCACTTCAAGTGGCTGCTGGTGGTCCCGGCGGTGCTGCTGATCCTGTCGCTGTCGGTCTATCCGCTCGTCTTCTCGCTCTGGGTGTCCTTCGTCAATTACGACTTCCAGATCCCGGGCCACGCCTTCGTCGGCCTGAAGAACTTCTCGATGGTGGTGCTCGATCCGGTGGCGCGGTGGTCGCTGGTCCTGACGATCCTGCTGTCGTCGGCGAATGTCGCCATCGAGCTGGGGCTCGGTCTGGCGCTGGCGCTGGCGATGGTCCGCGGCTTTCCGGGCCGCGGCCTGGTCATGTCCGTCCTGATCATCCCGCTCTTCATCAGCCCGGTGATCGTCGGCCAGGCCTGGGCTTTGCTGCTGCAGCGCCCCTTCGGGCCGATGAACTACCTGCTCGGCCAGATCCTCGGGCAGGAGGTGACGATCGGCTGGCTGACCGAAAGCCCGTGGCTCTACGTCGCCCTGATCATCGCCGATGTGTGGCAATGGACGCCGTTCATGTTCGTGATCCTGCTCGCGGGGCTGACGGCGATCCCACCCAACCTCTACGAGGCGGCCGAACTCGACGGCGTCGATGGCTGGCAGGCGTTCCGGCTGATCACGCTGCCGCAGATCGCCCCCATCATCATGCTGGCGATCACCTTCCGCCTGCTCGACGCGGTACGCCTGTTCGACACGATCTTCATCATGACCGCGGGCGGTCCGGGCACGAAGACCTACACCAGCTCCTTCTACCTCTACACCGTCGGCTTCACCCAGTTCCACCTGTCGCAGGCGACGGCGGGAAGCTGGATCTTCCTGATCCTGACCGCGCTGCTGGTCGGGCTTCTGGTGAGGCGCCTGGTGAAATCGGAGCCGGCCTGATGACGCAGATCCTGACGACGCGACCTGCCATCCGCCACAGGCGACGCCGCCGGCCAGCAATCGGCCGCTTCGTGTTCCTCGGCCTGTTCATGCTCTTCGTGCTGGCGCCGATCTACTGGATGTTCGTCACCTCGATCAAGCCGAGCGACGACTACCTGGCCATTCCGCCCGTTTGGTTCCCTGCGGAGCCGACCACGGTCCACTACACGGCCGCGCTGTTCGCCTATCGCGGGCTCCAGGGCATCGTCAACAGCCTGGTCGTGTCGCTGGCCGCGACGGTCCTGTCGGTGCTGGTCGGCACGGCCATGGCCTACAGCCTCGCGCGCTTCAACACCGGCGGGAAGCACCTGTCCTTCTGGGTCCTGTCGCAGCGCTTCCTGCCGCCGATCGCCGTGGTGCTGCCGATCTTCCTGATCTACCGCAGCGTCGGCCTGCACGACACGCGGCTCGGGCTGATCATCGCCTACACCGTCTTCACGCTGCCGGTGTCGGTCTGGATGATGCTGGCCTATTTCCGCAGCATGCCGCGTTCGATGGAGGATGCCGCGCTGGTCGACGGCTGCACGCAGTGGCAGGCCTTCTGGCAGGTCGCGGTGCCGCTGGCGGCGCCCGGCATCGTCGCCGCCGCGGTCTTCGCCTTCATCGCCTGCTGGACCGAGTTCTTCTTCGCCCTGGTCCTGACCAGCCGCTCGGCCTTCACGCTACCGACGGTCTTCCGGGCCTTTCTCGGGTTCCAGGGCGCCCAGTATGGCGAGGCGAGCGCCCTCGCCATCGTCTCTCTCGCGCCATCGATCGCGCTCGGCGTGCTGGCGCAGCGGCATCTGGTGCGCGGGCTGACGCTCGGCGCCGTGCGTGGATGAAAAGGGGCTCGCCGATGGCCGACGTCAAGATCAGCGGGCTGCACAAGCGCTTCGGCCCGTTCCATGCCGTGCAAGGCATCGACCTCGAGATCGCCGACGGCGAGTTCACGGTGCTGGTCGGCCCCTCCGGCTGCGGCAAGAGCACCCTGCTGCGGACCATCGCAGGGCTGGAGGGCATCAGCGAGGGCACGATCGAGATCGGCGGCGAAGTGGTCAACGACATGCGGCCGCGCGACCGCGACGTGGCCATGGTGTTCCAGGACTACGCCCTCTATCCGCATCTGACGGTCGAGCGGAACATCGGGTTCGGGCTGCGGGCCCGGAAGATGCCGGCGGACGAGATCGGCCGACGTGTCGGCCGGGTTGCCGGGATGCTCGGCATCACGCCGCTGCTCAGCCGCTACCCGCGCCAATTGTCGGGCGGCCAGCGGCAGCGCGTCGCCATCGGCCGCGCCATCGTGCGCGAGCCGCAGATCTTCCTGTTCGACGAGCCCCTGTCCAATCTCGACGCGCAGCTGCGCGACGAGATGCGCGGCGAGATCAAGCGCCTGCACCGGGACATCGCCACGACGATGATCTATGTCACCCACGACCAGATCGAGGCGATGACGCTGGCCGACAGGATCGTCCTCATGCGCGACGGCCGCATCGAGCAGATGGGGTCGCCGGCCGAGCTGTTCGAACGGCCGGCGTCGCGCTTCGTCGCGGGGTTCCTCGGTTCGCCGAGGATGAGCTTCCTGCCCGGCAGCGTGACGCGCACGGACGGAAAGGCCGGCATCCTGGTCGACGGCCGCGAGGTGCCGCTGCCGTTGCCCGCGGGTCGCCTTTCGGATGCGGCGGAGGTCGGAACCCGGGTGCTGCTCGGTCTGCGGCCGGAGCATGTGGTGCGGGCGCGGGACGAGGGGGCCGGGCCGGGCTCGGTCCGGATCGATGCGACCATCGAACTGCTCCAGCCGACCGGTTCCCGGACCTTCGCCACGTTCCGCCTGGGCGACGCGCAGGCCATGGCGGAGCTTCAAGCCCACGACATCGGCTCCGCCGGTGAGACGATCGGACTCGAGATCAACCTGAACCGGGCATCTGTTTTCGACGCCCAGACCGAGCGGGCCTTGTAGACCCCGCACCCGGAGGCACGTCAGGTTTCCGTCCCCCTATCGGATTTGGCCCGCGGGCCGTTGGATTGCGAGACGATGTGCAGGATCCGGGTGATCCGCTCGGCGACCTCGCGCCCGGCCCGGCTCAGCGGCTTCTGATGGCTGGTCACCAGCACGACATGCCGGTTGATGTGGGGGGTTCGGATCACGCTGCTGGCGACCAGGCCCTTCGCCTGTTCCTCGGCGATGGTGTGGACGGCCTTGATCATGAAGCAGCCGCACTGCGCCGCCACCGCCTTCTGCGCGATCGTCGAATCGGCGTCGACGACGATGTTCAGCGGCACCTTCAGCCGCCGCGCCGCGGTGTCGACGATCATCCGCAGCCCGTTGGTCGGCGGCGGCAGCACCAGCGGGAAGCGGGAGAGGTCGGCGAAGTCGATCTCCCGGGGCAGGGTGTCCTCGGGCACGAACCCCGCCAGCACCAGCCGCGACGGCAGCAGCAGCCGGTCGGGCGAAGGCTCGCCCTCCCAGTACTTGCTGTAGATGCCGATATCGATCTTGCCTTCGGCCAGCCACCGCTCGTTCTCGTCGCTGAAGCCCTCGCGGATGCGGAGATGGATGCCGGGCAGCTCGCGGCGCAGCTGGTTCAGCAGGTCCGGGATCACCAGCGTCACCACCGAGGGCGGCAGGGCGATGGAAACGAAGCCGCTCGGCAGCCGGCTGAGGCCGCGCAGATCCTCCGAGACCCGATCGGCGTCCTTCAGCAGGCCAAGGACCCGGACCAGCGCCTGCTCGCCCAGTTCCGACAGGGCCACGCCCCGCCCGGTCCGGTAGAACAGCGGGCCACCCCATTCCGCCTCGAGCGCGCCGATTACCCGGCTGATCGTGGGCTGCGCCAGGCCGAGATGGACGGCGGCCTTGGTGAAGCTCGACAGCTCGCAGACGCTGGCGAAGATGCGCAGGTCCCGCAGGTCCATCACCTGACCCATCTGCAATGTGGATATCCGATATTATTAACATCTATTGGACGGATACCAGACGACCCTCTTAGCATCCTGGCTGTCACTGCGGCAATTCCCAGAACCTGCAGATCACCCGACGAGGGAGGAACTCATGCGCGTCCTTGCACGCCTGCGTGCCGGCTTGGCCGGAACGCTTGTGGCCGGTTGCCTGACGACGGCCGCCTGGGCCGACACCACGGTCGTCCGTTTCCTGCACAACGAGACCGATCCGCCGAGCATCGAGTTCTTCAACCAGGTGATCGCCGAGTTCGAAGCGCAGAACCCGGACATCAAGATCCAGATGGAAGCGGTCAGCACCGATGGCCGCCTGCAGAAGGTCTTGGCGTCGATCAACGCCAAGACCATGCCCGAGATCTTCAAGATCCTGCCGGAGGAGCGCTTCGACTTCGCCCGCAAGGGGTTCATCCTGCCGCTGGACGACTTGATCGACGAGATCGGCCGCAGCGACTACGTGGACGGCACGCTCGTCCCGGTCGAGGGCAAGATCTACGACGTGCCCTACACCATCGGCAATTACGGGGTGCTGTGGCAACGGGACGATCTGCTCAAGGCGAAGGGCCTGAAGACGCCGGCGAGCTGGGATGAGCTGGAGGCCGATGCGAAGGCGCTGGCCGTGGACGGCAATTACGGCTTCATCTTCCCCGCCGGCAAGAACCGGATGACCAGCATCTTCTTCTCGATGATGATGTGGAACGCCGGGGGCACCTATTTCGACAAGGATCTCAACCTCACCTTCGACAATCCCGGCACGATCAAGGCGCTGGCCTTCCTCAAGACCATGGCGGGCTATTCGCCGGCGGGGATCGGCAGCTACTCCTACAACGACATGATCAACGTGTATCTGACCGGGAAGATCGGGCTGGATATCTACGCGCCGCGGCTGGCCGCCAATGCCGCGGCGAACACTCCGGACCTGTTCAAGAACACCAGCGCCATGCCGATGCCGACGGGGCCCAGCGGCGTCGCCGTCAAATTCGCCAACGCCAACGGCTTCGCGCTGGCCTCGCCGAAGGTCGGGGCCAAGAACGTCGACGCCGCGCGCAAGTTCCTGAAGTTCATCACCACGGGCGACCGCCTGGCGCGCTTCTCGCTGACCGCCTATCCCCACCTCATCCCGCCGCTGAAGAGCGTGCAGGAGGGCGTGATCGCCAAGGGCACGGCGGCGACGCTGGGCGGCCGCGAGGACATCGGGCGCCTGGCCTTCGACACCTCGAACACGCTCGACTTCCAGACCGAGGCGGGTGCCGTGTTCCAGGACGGCAAGGTCGTCCGCTCCGGTGTCTTCAACCCCTATATCGGCGCGATCATCGCCCGGGACATCCCCGCCCAGGTCGTGCAGCGCGTGGTGCTGCAGGGCGAGGACCCGGCCGAGGCCGCGGCCTGGGGGCAGGCGCAGATGAAGCGCATCGTCGACGATATCAAGAGCTAGCCGCCGGGGCGCTGCGGCGCCGGCGACCGATCCCGCGGGCACGGCCCGCGGAGCCATCCCCAAGGAGCCTCCATGTCTCAGGAATTGACGGGCACGCCGGTGGTTTCCCTGCGCGAGCGGGTGAAGTCGCCGCCGGCCCAGGCGCTGATCGACTCCTACTATGCCCCGGCGGTCGCGGCCGGGATCCGCTTCCAGTTCGAGGCGGAGATGCGGATCCACCTGGCCCATGCGGTGATGCTCGGCGAGCGTTCCATCGTTGGGCGGCCGGATGTGGCCCGCATCCTGGAGGTGCTGGCGGAGCTGCGCGAGGCCGGCCCGTCGGCACTGACCATCGATTATCGCCAGGAGGATCTCTACTCCTATATCGAGCGCTTCATCGTCGAGCGCCTCGGGCCGGAGACGGGGGGGCGGCTGCACACCGGGCGCAGCCGCAACGACCTGCACACCACCTCCTGGCGCCTGGCCCTGCGCACGCGGCTGCTCGATCTGCTCGACGTCGTGGGGCGGGTGCGGCGGACCCTGGTCGACCTGGTCGAGCGCCATGTCGACACCGTGATGCCGGGCTATACCCACACCCAGCATGCCCAGCCGATCTCTCTCGGCTACTATCTGCTCGCCGCCTCCGACCTGGTCGAGCGCGATTTCCGCCGCCTGGCCGCTGCGCTCGACAGCACCGACCGCAGCCCGCTCGGGTCCGGCGCGCTGTCGACCACCGGCTTTCCGATCGACCGCGAGCTGACGGCCCGGCTGCTCGGCTTCCAGGGGTTGGTGGAGGTCGCCTATGACGGCGTCGCCATCCGTGACGACCTGCAGGAGGCCGTCGCCGCCCTTGCCGTGCTGATGACCGGCGTGTCCCGGGTCGCGACCGACCTGCAGACCTGGAACACGATGGAGTTCGGCTTCATCGAGCTCGACGATGCCTTCTCCAGCGTCTCCAGCATCATGCCGCAGAAGAAGAATCCGCAGGGGCTCGAACATGTGAAAGCGGTCGCCGGCATGGCGATCGGAACGCTCAACACCGTCCTCGCCTGCGCCAAGAACACGGCGCTGGCGGACGTCAACGACGGCGTCACGGCTCCGAACGCGCCGGCGCTGGAGACGATCGAGCGGGTGACCAAGGCGCTGCTCGTCCTCGACGGAACCCTGAGGACGCTGTCGGTCCGGCCCGAGGTGATGCGGCGTGCGGCCGAGGTCGGCTTCGGCACGGCGACCGAGCTGGCCGACATCATCGTGCGCGAGACCGGACTCTCGTTCCGCATGGCGCACAACATCGTTGGGCGGGTCGTCCGCGAGACGATCGAGGCCGGCAAGACCGCGGCCGAGATCGTGTCGGCGGATCTGGATGCCGCGGCGATGGCGCTGTTCGACCGGTCGCTCGCCATCCCCGCGGAGGTCGTCCGCAAGGCACTCGACCCGGCGGAGAACCTGAAGACCCGGTCCGTCACCGGCGGCCCGGCGCCGGAGCGCATGGCCGAGATGCTGATCCGCCGCCGCGCGACGCTGGCGCAGGATCTCGACGCGATCGCCGGGGTGCGCCGCCGGGTCGCGGCGGCCGATGCCGAGCTCGACGCCGCCGTGCACCGTGCGCTGGCGGCCGCGGGGCCGGGGGGCGGGGCGGACCGCAGGAGAGGGCAGCAGCATGGCGACAGTTGAGATCCGCAACGTCAGCAAGATCTTCGCGGACCACACCGCGGTCTCCGATGTCAGCCTGACCGTCGAGGACGGCGAGTTCCTGGTCCTGCTCGGCCCGTCCGGCTGCGGCAAGAGCACGCTGCTGCGGATGATCGCCGGGCTGGAGCTGCCGACCCGGGGCGACATCGTCATCGGCAGCCGCGTGGCCACGCGGTTGCAGCCGAAGGACCGGAACGTCGCCATGGTGTTCCAGAACTACGCGCTGTACCCGCATCTGACCGCCTATGAGAACATCGCCTTTCCGCTGCGCATTCGCCGCCTGCCGGCGAATGTGGTCGACCAGAAGGTGCGCTGGGCGGCCGGGCTGGTCGGGCTGGAGCGCCTGCTGAAGCGGAAACCCCGGCAGATGTCGGGCGGCGAGCGGCAGCGCACCGCGCTGGCGCGGTCGCTGGTCCGCGACACCGACGTCTTCCTGCTCGACGAACCCCTGTCCAACCTGGACGCCAAGCTGCGCCATTCCTCGCGCGACGAGCTGCGCCGGTTCCAGGAGCGGGTCGGCGTGACCTCGATCTACGTCACCCATGATCAGGTCGAGGCGATGGGGCTGGGCGACCGCATCGTCGTGATGCAGGGCGGCAGCATCCGCCAGATCGGGACGCCGGAGGACATCTACCTCAACCCCGCCGACACGTTCGTCGCGACCTTCATGGGGTCGCCGCCGATGAACCTGGTCGCGGATGGCGACGCGATCCTCGGCTTCCGGCCGGAGGATTTCCTGCCGGAAGTGCAGTTCCCCCGCAGCGCCGATCTGGCGCGCTTCACCTTCGTGGCGGAGCGCGCCGAATATCTCGGCGGCGACAGGCTGCTCTACGGCCGGGTCTCCGGCACCGTGCCGGAGACCGCGGTCATTGCGCGCATCCCGGCCAGCGTCGCCTGCCCCCAGGATCTCGACGCCGCGCTGACCTTCGCCGTCCCCAGCGCCAGTCTCCGGCGCTTCGATGCCGCGAGCGGGAAGGCGATCGCGGACAACGCTGCGCCGAGGAGGGTGGCCCATGGCTGAGAGCCGCGCCGCCCTGGCGGGGGATCGCGCCCTCGCTTATCTCACGCTGGCGCCGAGCGCCTTCCTCCTGGTGCTCCTGGCCGGCGTGCCGATGGTGACGGTGTTCTTCATGGCGATGCAGGACATCGACATGGGGGCGACCTCCGGCCCGTTCATCGGGCTCGAGAACTTCGTCTGGGCGCTCAGCGACCCGTCCTTCCATGCGGCGTTGGCCAACACTTTCGTCTGGGTCTTCGGCAGCGTCGTGCTCGAGATGCTTCTCGGCCTCGGCCTGGCCCTGCTGCTGAACCGCCGCTTCCGGCTGCGGGGGCTCGCGCGCGCCGTCATCCTGGCGCCCTATCTGGTCCCGAGCGTCGTCGCGGTCCTGACCTGGCGCTACATGCTCCACGACATCGTCGGCATCATCAATGCGGGGCTGGTCGGGATCGGGCTGACCAGCGGCCCGCTGCTCTGGCTGAACAGCACCGGGCTGGCGATGCTGTCAGTCATCATCGTCGGCGTGTGGAAGTTCTTCCCCTTCGTGGTGCTGGCGCTGCTCGGCATCCTGCAGGCGATCCCGCAGGAGCAGTACGAGGCGGCCCGGATCGACGGGGCAGGGGAGTTCCAGCAGTTCTGGCGCATCACGCTGCCGCATCTGCTGCCGGTTTTCCTGCTGACGGCGCTGCTGCGGACGATCTGGTCGTTTCAGAAGTTCGACATCATCTACCTGATGACGGGCGGCGGCCCGCTCGACTCCACCACGACGCTGCCGGTCCTCGTCTATCTCAAGGCCTTTTCCGACTTCGAGCTCGGCCGCGCCGCCGCGGTCGCGATCCTCACCTGCGCGATCCTCGGGCTGCTGACGGCGGTCTACTTCCTGCTGATCAAACGCGCGGAGGCCCGCCAATGACCGCCGCGTCGTTCTCCCAGGGGCGCGAGGAGCCGCGCCGCCACCGCGAGATGGCGGATGTGCATCACCTCGCCTCGCGGATCATGCTGTATCTGCTGGCCTTCACCGCAGTCGCCGTCGTCGGCTTCCCGCTGTTCTGGATGGTGATCTGCTCGTTCAAGCCGGGCAGCGACCTCTACGCCACGCCGCCGACGGTGCTGCCGCAGGTCTGGACCCTGCAGAACTATCGCGACCTGTTCATCCAGACCGACTTTCCCTCCTACTTCGTGAACAGCCTCGTCGTCGCTTTCGGCGCCACCGGCCTCTCGCTGGTGATCGGCGGCCTCGGGGCCTACAGCCTCAGCCGCTTCCGCTTCTTCGGCATCGCCGCCTTCTCCAGCGCCACGCTGGTCTTCTACATGCTGCCGGAAGTGCTGATCGTGCTGCCGCTCTACATCTATGTGGTGGAGCTCGGACTGGCCGACACGCTGATCTCGCTGATCATCGCCAACACGGCCTTCACGCTGCCGCTCGCGCTCTGGTTCATGCGCTCCTACTTCAACGCGATCCCGGTCAGCCTCGAGGAGAGCGCGATGATCGACGGCTGCACCCGGCTCCAGGCGATGCGCCGCGTCACCCTGCCGCTCGCCCTGCCGGGCATCGTGTCGGTCGGCGTCTTCAGCTTCAACCATGCCTGGAACGAGTTCCTGTTCGCCCTGGTCTTCATCTCGTCCGAGCAGAACAAGACCCTGCCGCTCGGCCTCGCCACCTGGATCGGGCAGGACAACCTCTATTCCTGGGGAATGCTGCTCGCCGGCGCCGTGCTCGTCACCATCCCGGTCGTCCTGTTCTACCTGCTGGTCCAGCGCAAGCTGGTCGTCGGCCTGACCGACGGCGCCAACAAGGGCGACTAGACCGAAACCCCGAGAACCCGTTCGAGGTCACCATGACGAAAATCACCGATGTGACGGTCGTGGCCGTCGAGATTCCGCTCGCCCGCAACTTCGGCGGCAGCCGCTACAATGTCACCAGGCGATGCACGATCATCACCCGGATGGCGACGGACGACGGCCTGGTCAGCGAAGTCTACAACGGCGACAACCGCGACCATATGCGCGCGGTCGTCGACATCATCGAGACGGAGCTGAAGCCCCTGGTGGTGGGGGAGGACATCTTCGCCGTCGAACGGATCTGGCAGAAGCTGTTCGCCGCCGCCGAATGGAACCGCGACCGGAAGCTGGTGATGGAGGCGATCGCCTGCATCGACAGCGCGATCTGGGACCTGATGGGCAAGGCCACCGGCGTCAATGTCTGCCGGCTGCTCGGCGGCTACCGGCAGGAGGTCCCGATCATCTGCATCGGCGGCTATTACGAGGAGGGCAAGACCCTGGCGGATCTCGGCCGGGAGATGGAGCGGCTGCGGCTGGCGGGGCTCGCCGGTTGCAAGGTCAAGGTCGGCGGGCTGACCCCGGAGCGCGACGCCGAGCGGGTGGAGGCGGCCCGCAAGGGCGCCGGCGATGATTTCTGGATCGCCGTCGACGCCAACCGCGGCTGGTCGGTCGACGACGCTATCCGCTTCGCCCGGCTGATCGAGACATACGACATCGCCTGGTTCGAGGAGCCGTGCCACTGGTACGACGATGCGCGCGGCATGGCCGAGGTGCGGCGCCGGACCGCGATCCCGATCGATGCCGGGCAGAGCGAGGTCACCAGCGCCGGGGTCCGTCGCCTGGTCGCCGAGGGGGCCGTCGACATCGTCAACTTCGACGCCTCCGAGGCCGGCGGCATCACCGACTGGCGGCGCGCCGCGGCCCTGTGCGCCCTGCACGGCGTCCGCGTCGGCCATCATGAGGAAGCGCAGATCGCGATGCAGATGATCGCGGCGGTGCCGAACGGCGTCTGCGTCGAATGCTTCGAGCCCGCGCGCGATCCGATCTGGGCCGGCCTGATCGCCAATCGCCCGAACCCGGTCGACGGCATCATCCAGATCCCGCAGGGGCCGGGTTTCGGCCTGAGCCTCGACTGGGACATGGTCAAGCGGTACCGCATCAACTGACGATGCCACTTCGGCATCAATTGACGCCGTATCGGCATTGGCCTCGCCTGGTATCGCTGCCTATCGTGACAGGCAATCTCGGCAAAACGTCCGGAAAGAGAAAATCGACAGGATGATTTCCTGTCGGCCGATACAATTCAATGGGGAGACGCTTGATGAAGACGCTGAGTCGGCGTTCGGCTATTTCGCTTGCCCTGGCCGCCCCGCTGTTGACTGCGAAATTGCGGCCCGCCGCGGCCGCGGCGCTGCCGGATTACTATCCAGCCGACTATGCGGGTGTGATCGAAGCCTCCAAGGCCGAGAACGGTGTCCTGGTCTATTCCAATGTCGGCGAGATGAACTGGCGCCCGGTGCTGCAGCAGTTCAGCGCGCAGTATCCCTGGATCAAGGTGCAGACGCTCGACCTCAGCAGCAACGAGGTGTTCGAGCGCTACTATGCCGAGCAGGCGACCGGCAAGAGCACGGTCGATGCGGTGGTGTCGCACAGCGCCGCGACCTGGCTCGATTTCGTCGACAAGGGCAATGCCGAGCCGTTCCAGTCGGCCGAGGACAGCCGCCTGCCCGACTGGTCGCGGCCGGCGCCGAACATCTATACCGTCTCGGCCGATCCCTATGTCATTGCCTACAACAAGCTGCTGCTGCCGGAAGCGCAGTGGCCGAAGACGGTCGGCGACATCGTCAAGCTGGTGAAGGACAACCCGGGCCAGTTCGACCGGAAGATCGCCACCGGCCAGCCGATGGCCAGCGCCGCCAGCCAGAACATGATGGCCCATTACGTCAACGCGGTCGGCGAGGAGCGCGCGCTGGCGGAGTTCTCGGCCCTCGGGCCGATCTCGGACCTGTACCGCTCGGCCGGCCCGATCATGGAGAAGATCACCACCGGCGAGTACCTGATCGGCTACCGCCTGTCGGGCATCCAGCTGTTCCCGCTGATCGCCGACCCGACCCGTGCCAGCGTCCTCGGCTGGGCCTTCCCGGCCGACGGCACGCTCATGCTGATGCGCCACATCGCCATGGCGAGGACGGTCAAGAACCGCAATTCGACCCGGCTGCTGATCGACTTCATCCTGTCGCGCGACGGGCAGGTGGCCCTGGCCTCCGGCGGCCTGATGCCGTACCGCACCGATGTCAGCCTGCCGGACGGGCCGAACGGCTACACCTACCAGAAGATCGCCCAGCAGATCGGCGAGAAGAACATCATCCGCACCACCTTCGAGCCCCGGCTGCTGCGCCCGCCGCAGGACCTGGTCGACAAGGTGAACGCCGCCTACAAGGTCCAGGGCTGAGCGGCGGGCCCGGTCGTCATGGCACAGGCTCGACCGGCGGGCGCCGGCTACAGCGGGGCGCCGAGCCTCGGCACGCATCGCGACACGCCGGCGGCGCGGCTCTGGCGGCTCTGGCGCAACCGGCTGCCGCTGGTGGTGCGCTGGGCCATCGCCCTGTTCCTGCTGGCGCTGCTGATCTCCCCGATGCTGCCGCTCTTGTACCAGGCCTTCATCGACCGTCCGCTCTACGAGGACGATCCGGTCTGGACGCTGCAGAACTTCCAGGGGCTCGTCTCCGACCCCAACTTCCGGTCGGCCTGCGTCAACACGCTGTGGTTCGCGATCCTGGGCACCGCGATCTCGACCACGACCGGCTTCGTCGTGGCCCTGGCGCTGGAGCGGTTCGACCTGCCGTTCCGCCGCACCCTGAAGATCCTGTTCCTGTCGCCGATCTTCATCTCGGCGCTGATCCTGGCCTTCTCCTGGTCGATGCTGTACGGGCCCAGCGGCTACGCCGCGATCCTGCTCAAGGTGTCGCTCGGGATCAGCCTGCCGAACCTCAACTCGCTGGTCGGCATGAGCATCCTGGCCGGGGTGTCCGCGGCGCCGGTCAGCTACCTGTTCTTCGCCGCGGCGATGCGGAACATCCCGCCGACGCTCGAGGATGCGGCGCGGGCGGCCGGCGCCTCGTCGCT
This sequence comes from Inquilinus sp. NPDC058860, assembly GCF_042743185.1. Lineage (NCBI taxonomy): Bacteria > Pseudomonadati > Pseudomonadota > Alphaproteobacteria > Rhodospirillales > Rhodospirillaceae > Inquilinus > Inquilinus sp. NPDC058860. The sequence continues at coordinate 105,737 of NZ_JBHYMS010000004.1, forward strand.
GCGCGCGGTGCTCGGCGTCGTCCTGCCGCTGATGCGGCCGTCGCTGATCTACTGCATCCTGCTCAACTTCGTCATGAAGTTCGACCAGCTCGCCGTGCCCCTGGTGGTGGGCGAGCCGGCGCGGATCAAGGTGCTGGCGACCTATCTCTACGAGAAGGGGCTGCAGACCCAGTCCGACTACGGCATCGTCAGCGCCACGGCGGTGGTGATGCTGGCCGTGGTCCAGATCGTGATCGGGCTGCAGAAATACGCGCTGGGCGACGTCCGGCGCTACACCACGGTCGGCGGCCGCAGCATGAAGCGCGGCATGATCCGGCTCGGCGCCGCGGGCTGGGCCGTGTCCGGCGCGCTTCTCGCCTATACGCTGCTGACCACCGGCATCCCCAGCGCCTTCCTGATCCTGCGCTCCTTCTGCTCCTTCATGTCGCCGCTGATCCCGATCAGCCAGGTGCTGACGCTGGACAACTTCCGGCTGGTGCTGGGCTACGACGCCTATGTCCGCAGCATCATCAACACCATCGTGATCGCGACAGTCGGCGGCTTCGGCGCGCTGGTCCTGACCTTCGCCTCCAGCGTCGTCGCCTACCGCTCGCCGCCGCTGCTGCGACGGGTGGTCGAGCAGACGGCCTTCATCCCACGCGCCATCCCCGGAATGGTGGTCGGCATCGGCATCTTCTACGCGGCGGTGATCCTGCCCGGCGGCGGCTATCTGCGAGGCAGCCTGGCGATCCTGATGATCGCCTTCACCATCCGCTACTTCTCGGGCGGCTTTGCCGTGCTGGCGCCGTCCTTCCACCAGATCGGCCAGGACCTCGAGCGCGCGGTCCGGGTGGCGGGCGGGGGCGAGCTGCGCTCGATCTGGGCGGTCACGCTGCCGCTGCTGCGCCCGGCGCTGGTCGGCTGCTTCCTGCTGTACTTCGTGCAGTTCTTCAAGGAATACGCGGCTGCGTCCTTCCTGTTCGGGCCCGACACGGCGGTCGTCGGCACCACGATGCTGCAGCTCGACCTGATGGGCAATCTCGGTCCCGTCGCCGCGCTGTCGGTCATCGTCCTGGCGCTGACGCTGCCGATCGCGATCCTCGTCTATGCCAAGGATTGAAGGGGAGCCATCCCGGATGGACATCGCCGTCGGCCTCTCCGGCATCAGCAAGTCGTTCGGCAGCCTGACGGTGCTGGACGACGTCAACCTGACGGTCGCCGAGGGTTCGTTCACCTCGCTGCTCGGCCCCAGCGGCTGTGGCAAGACCACGCTGCTCAACATCATCGGCGGCCTCGACCGGCCGACCGCCGGCGAGATCCGGTTCGGCGCCGACCCGATCTATTCCGACCGGCAGGGGATCAACGTCCCGACCGAACGCCGCAACATCGGCTACGTGTTCCAGAGCTACGCGCTGTGGCCGCACATGACCGTGCTGCAGAATGTCGGCTACGCGCTGAAGATCCGCCGTGCTCCGGCCGCCGAGCGCCAGCAGCGGTCGCGCGAGATGCTGGAGAAGCTGGAGCTCGGCGCGCTCGCCGACCGCTATCCCTTCCAGCTGTCCGGCGGGCAGCAGCAGCGCGTCGCCATTGCCCGCTCCCTGGTCTACCGCCCGCGCCTGCTGCTGCTGGACGAGCCGCTGTCCAACCTCGACGCCCAGCTGCGGGAGCGCGCGCGGGCCTGGCTGCGCTCGGTGCATGAGGGCTTCGGCCTGACCACGATCCTGGTGACCCACGACCAGAGCGAGGCGCTGTCGATGAGCGACCAGGTGGTCCTGCTCAGCCGCGGCTCGGTCGAGCAGGTCGGCACCGCCGCCGAGGTCTATGAGCGGCCGCGCACCGCGCATGTGGCGGAGTTCGTCGGCGGCGCCAACCTGATCCGCGGCTGCATCGGCGCCTCGAATACCGAGGTGATGACCGAGGCCGGCATCGTCGTCGCCGCGCGTACGACCTCGGCCCTGGCCGAGGGCACGCCGATCTGCGTCGCCATCCGGCCGCAGAGGATCCGGCTGCTGGCTCCCGGCGGCGCGACCGAAGGGGCGGGGACGGTGCTGCCCTTCGTGCCCAGGACGGTGCTCTACCAGGGCTCCAGCTTCGAGATCACCGGGACCACGCCGCTGGGCGACCTGCGGGTGCTGGCCGACCGGGCGCCGCCGGCCCAGGACGCCCGGGTCCTGCTGCCGGCGGAAGACTGCCTCTGCGTCAACCCCTGAGGGGCGAGCATGATGATGAAGATCGCCAAAGTCGAACCCCTGCCGATCGGCCGCTACCTCTATGTCCGGATCACCACCGAATCCGGACTGACCGGAATCGGCGAATCCGGCGCCTGGGGACATCTGGAGGCCAGTGCCACGGCCATTGCCAAGTTCGGCGCCTATCTGGTGGGCCGGGATGCGCGCCCGATCGAGCATCACTGGAACGTGATGCACCGCTCGCACCACTTCACCGGCGCCGCGATCACCGGGGCGATCTCGGCGATCGACATCGCGCTGTGGGACCTCAAGGGCAAGCAGCTCGGCGTGCCGGTGCATGAGTTGCTGGGCGGCGCCATGCGCCAGAAGGCCCGGCTGTACGCCCATGTGAAGGGCCGGACCATCGACGAGCAGGCGGCGCATGTCTCGGCCCTGCGCAAGGCGGGCTTCACCGCGGTCGGGCATCTCAACCCGCTGCTCGACGAGAATATCGAGGAGCCGTACTTCCGGGCCCATGCCCGCAAGATGCGGGACGCGATCCGCAACGTCGCCCGGCTGCGCGAGGCGGCGGGGGAGGACATGGATCTCTGCATCGAGATCCACCGCCGGCTGACGGTGCCGGAGGCGGTGACCCTGGCGCGGGGTATCGAGCCCTACCACCCGATGTTCTTCGAGGACCCGCTGCCGCCGGCCAATCCGGACGCAATGGCCTGGGTCGCCGACCACATCCCGATCCCGATCGCCACAGGCGAGCGCTACACCGGCCTGCACCAGTTCCAGACCCTGCTGGCCCGCCGCGGCGCCCAGTTCCTGCGGCCCTGCATCTGCCTGTGCGGCGGCATCACCGGCGGCCGGAAGATCGCGGCGCTGGGCGAGGCGTATGACGCCCAGATCGTGCCGCACAACCCGCTCTCGCCCGTCAGCCTGGCCGCGTGCCTGCAGCTCGGCGCGGCGATCCCGAACCTGGCGATCCAGGAATACCCGTCGGCCTCGCCCGGCGCGGACGGCTCGGCCGTGCTGCCGGCGCATGAATTGGTGACCGGTCTGGACCGGCCGCAGGACGGATTCATCCGCATCCCCGACGGGCCCGGCCTGGGCATCGAGCTGGTGCCGGGGATAGAGCATCGCGAGCCCGTGCGGCCCCGGCCCATTCAAATGCGTCCCCATGTCGACGGCGGCGTCGTCGACCAGTAGCGTCAACCATCCGAGGACCAACCGATGTCAGCCACCGATGAAACCGTACCCGGCCGTGGGGCGGTGAAGATCACCCGCGTGTCGACGGCGGATTACGAGTGGAAGCGGGCGCGGCCGATCACCAACGGCCTGCACACCTACACCACCTCCGACATGACCGTGGTCAAGATCGAGACCGATGCCGGCGTGACCGGCTATGGCGTCGGCCGTCCGCGCCCGGGTGAGCGCGAGCTGCGCGCCAGCTTCCTCGAGACGCTGGTCGGCCGCGACCCGACGATGACCGAGGCGATCTGGTCCGGGCTGTGGAGCCCGAAGCTGTCCGGCCGGCGCGGCTATGAGACCCGGGCGCTGTCGTCGATCGACCTGGCGCTGTGGGACATCAAGGCCAAGCTGGCGGACATGCCGCTGTACAAGCTGCTGGGCGGCTATCGCACCCGGATCCCGATCTACATCGCCGGCGGCTACTACAGCGACGGCAAGGGCCACAAGGAGCTGCAGCAGGAGGTCGAATCCTACGTGGCGCTCGGCGCGAAGGCGGTGAAGATGAAGATCGGCGCCGTGCCGATCAAGGAAGACGTGGCCCGCATCAAGGCGGTGCGCGAGGCCATCGGCCCGGACGTCAAGCTGCTGATGGACGCCAACTGCGCCTATCGCTACTACGACGCCATCCAGCTCTCGCTGCGGGCCGAAGAATACGAGCCGTTCTGGTTCGAGGAGCCGGTGCAGCCGGACGACTATGATGGCTTCCGCAAGATCGCAGCGGCGACTGCGATCCCGATCGCGACCGGCGAGAACGAATACACCAAGCACGGCTTCCGCGACCTGATCGCCACGCAGGCGGTCGCCATCCTGAACCCCGACGCGCGCTACATGGGCGGGGTGACGGAGTTCATGAAGGTCGCCGCCATGGCCCAGGCGCATGGCCTGGACATCTGCCCGCATGGCGACCAGCAGGCCCATCTGCATCTGCTGGCGGCGATCCCGAACGCTCGGCTGCTGGAGTTCTACCCGAAGAAGGTCAACGCCATGGCGGGCGAGGTCTACCTGCACCCGCCGGCGCTGAACGACGACGGCACGGTGACCGTGCCCGACCTGCCGGGCATCGGCCTCGACCCGAACGAGAAGGCGCTGGCCCCATACCGCATCGGCTGACGGCCGGCTACTCGGCTTCGGTGTCGAAGCCCCGGCCGGCGGCCCAGGCGCGGGCGAGCAGCCAGAACGCCTCGGCCTGGGCACTCTGGCGTGCCCGCGGCCGGAACAGGCGGATCTCGATCGGGATCGGCGGCGTGGCCGGGTCGGCGGCGGCCAGTCGGCTGGCCGCGAGATCGTCACCGGAGATGCTGCGCGGCAGCCAGGCGGCGCCGCGGCCGTTCCGCACCATGCTGTGCAGGACCGCGGCCAGGTGCGAGGTGAAGACCGGCTGTTGGCTGATCTGGCGCCCGTAGACGCCGGAAACGATGCGGCCGAGCCCGGATTCGGCGCTGTAGGCCAGGTAGGGGAGAGATGCGGGGTCATGCGCGGCGAGATCCGGCGCCACCACCAGTTGCAGAGTGTCGTGGCCGATGGGCAGGGCCTTGAACAGGGAGGCGTCGAGCCGGTTCGGCACGGCGCGGTGGTGGTGGCAGATCAGGAAATGCGCCTGGCCATTGGCGAGGACCTGCTCGCAGCCCTGCATGCTGTCCGAGATCAGCCGAACGCTGCCGATGGCGGCGCTGGGGGCCAGCGAGCCCAGCCAGTCCGGGAAGAAGGCGAAGGACAGCGAATGGGTGGCGGCGAAGCGCAACGCCGTGGCCTCGCTGCTGCCGGCCTCGCGCGCCGCCTCGCGGGCCTGGTGCAGCCGGCGCAGCGTCTCGGTGGCGGCCGGCCGGAACTGGCGGCCGGCCTCGGTCAGCCCGACGCGGTGCGTGGCCCGGTCGAACAGCGGCGCCCCGACCCAGTCCTCCAGCGACCGGATGCGGCGGCTGAAGGCTGGCTGGGTGACATGGCGCGACCGGGCCGCCCGGGAGAAGTTTCCGGTCTCGGCCAGGGCAACGAAGTCCTCCAGCCAGGTCAGCTCCATCGATGATGCCGGATGCACATGGTTTGACGCTGGATCGGCATTGGCCTTCGGCCGCCGCCCCTCGTTATTGTGATGGTCGCGGAGTCGCGATCTGCAAGTGATCGGCAAAAGCCGATCTGAAATCGATGGGAGGATTGCAAGTATGAGGATCGTCGATATCCGCGAGAAGACTGTATCGATCGCCTCGTCGATTGCCAATGCCTACATCGACTTCTCGAAGATGACGTGCTCCGTGGTGGCCGTCGTGACCGATATCGTGCGGGACGGGAAGCCGGTGGTGGGGTTCGGCTTCAACTCGAACGGCCGGTACGGCCAGGGGGCGCTGATCCGCGAGCGGCTGGTGCCCCGCCTGCGGGAGGCGGATCCCGCGGCGCTGGTGGATGCGGCGGCGGACAACCTCGACCCCTTCGCCATCTGGGCCACGATGATGGCGAACGAGAAGCCCGGCGGCCATGGCGAACGCTCGGTCGCGGTCGGCACCGTCGACATGGCGGTGTGGGACGCCGTGGCCAAGATCGCGCGGCAGCCGCTGTGGCGCCTGCTGGCTGATCGTTACCGCGGCGGGAAGGCCGACGAGAAGGTCTGGGTCTATGCGGCCGGCGGCTACTACTACCCCGGCAAGGACCTGACGCAGCTCACGGACGAGATGCGCGGCTACCGCGACTGCGGCTACCGGGTGGTCAAGATGAAGATCGGCGGCAGCTCCCTGGCCGAGGATCTGCGCCGCATCGAGGCGGTGCTCGGGGTCGTGGGGGAGGGCAAGTGCCTGGCTGTCGACGCCAATGGCCGCTTCGACCTCGCCACAGCCGTCGCCTATGCCCGGGCGCTCGAGCCCTATGGGCTGCACTGGTACGAGGAGGCGGGTGACCCGCTCGACTATGCCCTGCAGAAGGAGCTCTCTTCCGTCTATCCGGGGCGGATGGCGACCGGGGAGAACCTGTTCTCCCACCAGGACGCCCGCAACCTGCTGCGCTATGGCGGACTGAATCCGGAGCGGGACGTGCTGCAGTTCGACTGCGCCCTGTCCTATGGCCTGGTCGAATACCTGCGCACCCTGGACGTGCTCGCCGACGCCGGCTGGTCCACCCGCCGGGTGGTGCCGCATGGCGGGCACCAGATGTCGCTGAACATCGCCGCCGGCCTGCATCTCGGCGGCAATGAATCCTATCCCGATGTGTTCCAGCCCTTCGGCGGCTTCGCCGACGGGATCGCGGTCGAGGACGGCTTCGTCGGGCTGCCCAGCCAGCCCGGCATCGGCTTCGAGGCCAAGCCGGCCCTGTATGCGGTGATGAAGGGGCTGCTCGACGCCTAGCGCTGCGCCCTCGATGTCGCGGCGGTCCGGTCTCATGGTCTCGGCGAGAACGCGCCCTTCTCCGCGATCCGGGCCAGCAGCCGGTCCCGGGCCGCGGTGACATGGTCGAAGACGGCCTCGCCCGCCGCGGTCGGGTCCCGGGCCTCGAAGGCCCGGATCATCTTTTCGTGCTCGGCGACGACCGCGTCGTACATGTCCGGGGTATAGCCGCCCAGGCTGTCCGCCACCGTCCGCACCACGCGTGTGCGTCCCTCCAGGATCTGCTCCGCCTCGGGGTTCCGGGCGATCTCGTAGATCCGCTTGTGGAAGATGATGTTCTCCCGCGACGCCACCATCGGCTTGCCGGACCGGATCAGGACGCTCAGATCCTCGTGCAGCCGGCGCAGCGTGGCGATGTCGGTGTCCGTCGCCCGCTCGACCGCACGGTGCGCCAGCATCGACTCGATGCCGACCCGGATGTCGTAGATGTTGCGGATATAGCCCTCGGTGATGGATTCGATCCGGAAGCCGCGATGGGCCAGCGAGATCAGGATCCCCTCGCCCTCCAGCTGGCGCAGCGCCTCGCGGATCGGCATGTGGCTGACGGCATAGCGCGACGTCAGCGCCTCGATCGTCAGATGCGTCCCCGGGACGAACCGACCCGACACCAGGTCCCCGATGATGGCGCGCTTGACCCTCAGATAGGTCGGCTCGTTCAGCGGGGCTTCGGGGGCGGGGCTCACCCATGGGTCCACGGTCTTCTCCTGCGTCGTTCGTCTCATGGGCCAGAGTATCGGCGATGCGGCGTTGACGCGCAAATATATTTGCGCAAATGTATGATCCGACAAATCGGGGCGTCCGGGAGACGCCTTCGCCAAAGAAATCCGGCCAAAAAATTGGGGAGGAACGTCATGGCTCATTCCGACGATCGCTCGCACTTCGGTCCGCAAGGCGGCTGGTCGCGCCGCAGGGTGCTGCAGGGGGGCACGCTGGCGGGGCTGGGCGCCCTCGGCCTGTCCGTCACGGGGAGATCGGGCCTCGCCCTGGCGGCGTCACCGGAGCCGGATGCCGGGCTGGTCGCCGCGGCCAAGGCCGAAGGCACCCTGACCTACTATCACACCACCGCGATCGACCCGACTGCGGTGTGGACGAAGGTCTTCACCGACAAATTCGGGATCACGACGCAGAACGTCCGCGGCCCCAGCTATCCCCTGTTCGAGCGCTGGCTGACGGAGGAGCGCGTGGGCCAGCACATCGCCGATCTCGTCCAGATCACCGACACCGTCCTGATCGAATCCGCCCATGCCGAGGGGCTGATCGCGGAGTACACCCCGGCCTCGGCGGCGGGCATCCGGCCGGAGATGAAGAAGGACGGCGTCTGGTACACGATCTTCGTCAACGCCATGGGGATCGCCTGGAACTCCACCAAGGTGACGCCGGAGGAGGACAAGCTGATCCGCGAGGGCGGTTGGAACGTTCTGACCGACCCGCGCTGGGCGGGCCGTATCGCGACCGGCACCCCGGCCTCCGGCGGCAGTAGCTACTCCTATGTCTACATGTTCCTGGGCGGGAAGCGCGCCCAGTTCGGGCCGGATTTCGTGGCGAAGATGGCGGCGCTGAAGCCGCAGGTCTATGAGAGCAAGTCGCCGATGTACGACCGGCTCGCCGCGGGCGAGCACGCCATCGTCGACCAGGCGTCGCAGAGCGACATGGGCGGCTTCTACCTCAAGGGGGCGCCGATCCGCTGGGTGTTCCCGGACCCGACCCCCGCCAACCTGACTGTCCAGACGATCTCGGCCAAGGCGCCGCATCCGAACGCCGCCCGGCTGTTCCAGGAATGGGCGATGAGCCCGGAGGGCCAGGCGGCCTGGTTCAAGGTCGCGGGCGTCGCCTCGGCCCGGGAGGACACCGTCGATCCCCGCAAGGCGGCGAAGGCCGACTGGTACAAGGAGGATTGGTACGCCGATCCCGAGGATCTCTACATCGACTACCTGAAGGATCCAGGCTACGTCGACCCGGCGAAGCCGATCATCGCCGAGTGGAACCAGATCTTCGGCCGCTGAGGATGGTCCTCTCCGCGCCCGCGTTGAAGGTGGAGCAGCCCGCGGCCGGCTATGCCGCGCTGCGCCGGCGGCGGCGTGGGCTGGCCCTGCCGCTGGCCCTGGGCCTGCTGCTCGCCGTGCTGGTGCTGGTCCCGATCGTGCTGATGTTCGTCGGCGCGGTGCGGACCGGCACCTTCGTCGATCCGCGGGCCCAGTTCTCGCTGCGCAGCCTCACGGCGGTCTACACGACGCTGCCCTATCTCAAGATCCTTGCGGTCACGGTCGGGGCGTCGCTGCTGGTGTCGCTGGTGGCCTGCGTCATCGGCATCGGCCTGGCCTGGCTGCTGGCCCGGACCGACCTGCCGGCCCGGGGGCTGCTGGAGAACGCGGTGATCGCGCCGCTCTACCTGTCGCCCTTCGTCGGGGCGCTGGCCTGGCTGGTCCTCGGCTCGCCGAATGCCGGCCTGCTGAACGTCCTGGCCCGCGACTTGCTCGGCGTCCAGGGCGCCGTGATCAACGTCATGACCGCGGGCGGGGTGATCCTCGTCATGGCGCTGTACAACGTGCCCTACGCGTACATGACGGTGTCGGCCGCGCTGAAGGGCATGGACCCGTCGATGGAGGAGGCGTCCTACCTCAACGGCGCCGGCACCCTGGCGACCGCCCTGAAGATCACCTTTCCGGTGGTCCGCCCGTCGATCGTCTCGGCCTACTTCTTCGTCTTCGTGCTGACCTGCGGCACCTTCTCGATCCCGGCGGCGCTCGGCGGCACGCAGGCGCTGCCCTTCCTGGCGGTCGACATCTACCGGGCGGTCGCGACCTTCCCGCTCGACTACGCCCGGGCGGCGGCGATCGGCACGCTCTTGTTCTGGATCTCGCTGGTCGGCGTGTTCTTCTACCGCTTCGCTTCCCGGGTCGCGACGCGCTTCGTCACGGTGACAGCCCGCGGCTATCGCATCCGCCTGGTCAAGCTGCGCGGCTGGCGGTGGCCCGCGATCCTCCTGATCCTGGTCTACGTCACCCTCGCGATCATCCTGCCCTATCTCGCGCTGCTCTACGTCGCCTTCACCAGCTTCACCTCGTCCTCGATCCTGGACGCGACCTTCACGCTCGACAACTTCCGGTCGGTGGTCGGCTCGGTGGCGGTGCAGCAGTCGATCGGCAACACGCTGCTGGTCGGGGTGCTGTCGCCGACGCTGTGCGTGCTGCTGGGGATCGTCATCGCCTATGCGGTGCGGCGCCTGCGGGTGCGCGGCGGCGGCATCCTCGACTACGTCGCCATGTTCCCGATCGCCGTCCCCGGCATCGTCTTCGGCACCGGCATCTTCTGGACCTATCTGATGACGCCAGCCTACGGGACGATCTGGATCCTGGTGATCGCCTTCGTCGCCTCCTACATCCCCTTCGCCTACCGCATGGTCGATACCTCGATCATCCAGATCGACCGATCGCTGGAGGAGGCGTCTTCGGTCTGCGGCGCCTCGCATTGGCGGACGGCGCGGCAGGTGACGTTCCGGCTGATCCGGCCCGGCGTGCTGTCCGCCTGGATCCTGGTCTTCATCTTCTCGATCCGCGAGATCAGCGCCGCGATCCTGCTGGCGTCGCCGAGCAACAAGGTGCTGTCGGTGATGTCCTGGGACTATCTCGAATTCGGCAACGTCCAGAACGCCGCCATCATCGGCCTGCTGCAGACGGCCATCCTGGTCGCCGGGATCGTCGTGGGGCGATACGTCCTGCGCGTCCGGCTGTCCCAGGCCGTGTGACGGCGGCCGCAACCCCGAGGAACGCTATGGCCAAGCTCAGCGTCGAAGGCCTTGTCGTCGCCTATGGCAGCGTCACCGCCGTCCGCAACGTCAGCTTCGACGTCGAGGATGGCGAGTTCGTCTCGCTGCTGGGGCCCAGCGGATGCGGCAAGACCACGACGCTGCGCTGCATCGCCGGGCTCGAGGGTTCCTCGGCCGGCACCATCCGGATCGGCGGCGAGGTGGTGGCGGCGGATGGCCGCGACGTGCCGCCCGAGAAGCGTGGCATCAACATGGTGTTCCAGTCCTACGCGGTCTGGCCGCACATGACGGTGTTCGAGAACGTCGCCTATGGCCTGCGGACGCGGCGCGAGCCGGCGGCGACGATCGAGGCCAAGGTCGGCGAGGCGCTGAAGGTCGTCGGCCTCGACGGCTTCACCGCGCGCTACGGCACCGAGCTCAGCGGCGGGCAGCAGCAGCGCGTGGCGCTGGCGCGCGCCGTCGTCACCTCGCCGCGGCTGCTGCTGTTCGACGAGCCGCTCAGCAACCTCGACGCCGGCCTCAGGGACCGCATGCGCTTCGAGCTGGTCGAGCTGCAACGGCGGCTGGGGCAGACCTCGCTCTACGTCACGCACGACCAGTCGGAGGCGATGCTGATGAGCGACCGGATCATCCTGATGAAGGACGGGGAGATGATCCAGTCCGGCACGCCGCGGGACCTCTACGAACGGCCGGCCAGCCGCTTCGCCGCGGAGTTCATCGGCAATGCCAATATCCTGGACGGCAGCATCGTCCGCGCGGCGGGCGACGGGCGCGCGCTCGTCGCGCTGGACGGCGGCCCGACGATCGAGGGGCAGTTCCCGCGGCCCGATTCCGTCCGGCCGTCCGGGCCGGTCCTGGCCTGCATCCGGGCCGAGAGCGTCCTGCGGGTGCGGGACGCGGAGGAGGGGCCCAACGGCTTCGATGCGGAGGTGGCGTCGGTCAGCTTCCTCGGGCCGGTCGTCACCTGCCTGCTGCGCATCGGCGGGTTCACCCTCCGGGCCGAGCTGCCGGCCCGCAACTCGCCCGCCGCCGGCGAGACCATCCGCGTCCGGATCGATCCGGACGCCGTCATCCTGATTCCGAACGGCCAGGCGCCGTTCGCCCATTCTTCCTGAAGGACAGAAATATGCGCATCGAGAGCGTCGAGACTATCCTGGTGGACAGGTACCTGTTCGTCGAGATCCGGACGGACAACGGCCTCGTGGGGCTCGGCGAAGGCGGGGCCTGGGGCTTCCACGAGGCCACGGCCGGCGCCGTCCTCCGCTTCAAGGACTACCTGCTCGGCCAGGATCCGCTGCGGATCGAGCATCACTGGCAGTACATGTACCGTTGGGCGCATTTCCGCGGCTCGGCGGTCATGGCGGCGATCAGCGCCATCGACATCGCCCTGTGGGACATCGCCGGCAAGCATTTCGAGGCGCCGGTCCATACCCTGCTGGGCGGCAAGGTGCGGGAGAAGGCGCGGGCCTACTACCATGTGTTCGGCGAGACCAAGGAAGAGCTGTTCGCCGGCGTCGAGGAGGCCAAGAAGATCGGCTTCACGGCGGTCGGCCACCTGACGCCCTTCCTCGACAGCCGGCGGGAGGAGCCGTACTTCCAGACCCATGCCGAGAAGATCGCCGACGCGATCGACACGGTGCAGGAATACCGGCGGATCGCCGGGCGGAAGATGGACCTGTGCATCGAGATCCACCGCCGGATGACGCCGTTCGAGGCCGTCCAGCTGGGCCGCGGTATCGAACCGTTCCACCCGCTGTTCCTCGAGGATCCGATCACGCCGGACAATCTCGACGAGATGGCCTATGTCGCCGACAAGATCTCGATCCCGATCGCCACGGGCGAGCGCATGACCTCGCTGTGGGAGTTCCAGATGCTGCTGGCCCGCAATGCGGTGCAGATGGTGCGGCCGGATGTCTGCATCGTCGGCGGCATCTCCGGCGCCCGCAAGATCGCGGCGCTGGCCGAGGCGTCGCATGCCGGGGTCGTGCCGCACAACCCGCTCAGCGCCGTGTCGACGGCGGCGTGCCTGCAGATCGCGGCGACGGCGCCGAACTTCGTGCTGCAGGAATTCCCGAACGACACCTGGGACGTCACCGACAAGCGGCCGGAGTCCGACAGCTTCCTGGTCGGCGCCGCGCGGCATGACGGCGAAGGCTTCCTGACCATCAGCGACGAGCCGGGGATCGGCGTCTCGCTGCGTCCCGACGCAGCCGAGAAGTTCCCGTACCGGCCCCGCAGGATCCACACCCGGCTGCACAAGGACGGCTCTGTCGTCGACCAATAGGGGCCGACCTTGATCCGTCTGGGAAGGATGGGCGCTGCCTCAGCCTGGCAGCGCGTTGCGGCGATCCGTGCTTCGGCGCGGCATGACATCGGTGCCGACATCGAGGATGCGCGGGCCCGCCGGTCGGCCGGCGAGCTGGTCGCGAATGGCCGCGACGGCGGAGTGGCCGACGCGGTAGCGGTAGGTGCGCATGCTCGACAGGCTCGGCTCCGCCGCCTCCATGAAGTCGAGATCGTTGAAGCCGGCGATGCCCATGTCCTCTGGCACCCGGATGCCGCGCTGCAGGCATTCGAACAGCACGCCCAGCGCCAGGATGTCGTTGTTGCAGAACACGGCGTCGAGCGCCGGATCCGCGGCGATGGCCTGGCGGAACAGCTCGCGCCCCAGGGCCGGCGTCGCGAATTCCAGCATCGGCCGGCCGGTCGCCGGGCTGATCTTGTCCGCCAGATGCGGCAGGCTGGTGTCCGAGATCGAATGGACCAGGTTCGGCCGGTCCAGCCCCGCGGCCGCCAGCGCCTGCCGATAGCCGGATCGGCGGCCGGCCGACCGGCTGTTCATCCAGCCGCTGAGGAAGGCGATGCGCCTATAGCCCTGGGCGATCAGATGCTCGGTCATCCGCCGGCCGGCATCCTCGTGCGAGAAGCCGATGATCCGGTCGATCGGATCGGGCGAGAGGTCCATGATCTGCACCACCGGGCAGCCGGCCTGCTCCAGCATCCGCCGCGCATTGGCCGTCTGGTTGACGCCGGAGACGATCATGGCCGACGGCTTCTGCCGCAGGAACAGGCCGACCAGCCGTTCCTCCTCCAGCGGGTCGTAGCGGGTATTGCCGACCTGGATCTGCAGCTCGGTGCCGTCGACCCCGTCATAGATGCCGCGCAGCACGTCGGCGAAGACGACCTGGGTCAGCGACGGCACCAGTGCGCCGATGACATCGGTGCGGGTGGAGGCGAGAGCGCGCGCGCTGAGGTCGGGGATGTAGTTGAGCTCCCGGATGGCGTCGTGGACGATCCGCCGCAGCGTCTCCGACACGCGGTGCGGCTCGCGCAGGACCCGGGACACGGTGATCGTGCCGACGCCGGCATAGGCCGCGACATCGGCCATGGTCGGCGTGCCGCCGCTGCGGCTCTTGCGAGGCTTCTCGGAAATGGTCGTCTCCTTCCGGTCCGTCTGCAGTATCGGGGTGGAATGCGGCGGAATTCAAGCTGAACCCCGTCCTCGACGTCCCTCGTCGGACAGAATCAAATAATTCTCCGGATGGTGTCTTGACTCTGCGAAAATGGCAGCGCTACCATCAACGCATCACAGGCAAAGCTCCGTTGCTATCCTCACGAATTTGAGGGGGCGGACGCGTTTGCCTCAATAAATCCGATGGGGAGGAACTTATGCCTTTCACCAGGCGGGACGTCCTCGGGGCATCGGCTGCGCTGCTGGGGACGGGCCTGACGGCAACCCTCGGGACCCGGGCCTCCGCCCAGTCGGCCGACACCATCCGCATCGCCTTCGCCGCGCGCAACAACCGCACGCTCGACCCCTCGAACTCGATCCAGGGGGCCGACAACTGGTCGATCGTGCACATCCACGACACGCTGGTGGCCTCGCCGAACGGCCGCTTCGCCGAGCGGCCGGAGGAGTTCGTGCCGCAGCTGGCCGAGAGCTGGGCGATGTCGCCCGACGCCCGCACCTGGACCTTCAAGCTCCGCCAGGGCGTCCAGTTCCACAAAGGCTACGGCGAGCTGACCTCGGACGACGTGGTGTTCACACTGAACCGCATGCGCGACCCGAAGCAGGTCGGCGGCAACAAGGTGCTGTACCAGAACATCGCCGACGTCCAGCCGGACGGGAAGTACAGGGTCACCGTCTCGCTGCGGCAGCCCGACCCGCTGCTGCTCAGCGGCACCATCCAGGACTATTCCTGCGTCATCCTCTCCAGGAAGGCGGTGGAGGAGAAGGGCGAGACGATCCAGCGCGACCCGGTCGGCACCGGCGCCTACCAGTTCGTCAGCATCGATCCCGACCCGTCCAAGGGCATCATGATGACGGCCAACCCGGATTATTTCGGCGGGGTGCCGGTCACCAAGAACCTGCAGGTGATCTACATCCTCGACACGACCTCGCGCACCCTGGCGCTGCTGTCGGGCGACGTGCACATGATCGAGGGCGTGCGCGCGCCGGGCTGGGTGCCGGCGATGAAGCAGAAGAATCCGAACCTGCTGTTCGACGTCGCCGCGCCGGGCAGCCTGTTCACCATGAGCTTTAACCTGACGCGCAAGCCGCTGGACGACCTGCGCGTCCGCCAGGCCTTCGCCTATGCCATCGACCGCGACGCCATCGTCGCCGCGATGACGCCGATCAGCCGCCGCACCTACGGCCTGAACCCGCCCGGCTTCCCCGGCAGCTACACGGCCGACACGGTGCCGGAGGATCTCCTCTACAAGTTCAACCCGGACAAGGCGAAGGCGCTGCTGGCCGAGGCCGGCTATCCCGACGGCTTCACCCTCGACGCCTATACCAGCCAGCGCGAGGACTACTCCGCCGCGATGCTGGTGGTGCAGGAGCAGATGCGGAATGTCGGTGTCGCCATCAACCTGCAGGTGATCGATCACACCACCTTCCACGCCAACAACCGCAAGGACATGAACAGCCTGCCGCAGAATTCGTCGGCCTATCCGCCGGTGCCGACGCTGCCGCTGGCCGACATCCTGTCCAAGGTGGCGGAGGTGAAGTCCGATGGCAGCGGCGGTGCCAACTACTCGCATTACGGCGTCGCCATTCCCGGCATCGACGACCTGCTCGACCGGGCGGGGAACGAGCCGGACTACGACAAGCGCCTGGCCCTGATCCAGGAAACCGAGCGCAAGGTGATGACCGACCTGCCGGTCCTGCCGATCGCCACCAATGGCTATCTCATCGCCCGCGATCCGCGGGTCACGCTCGGCTACGAGGTGTCGTCCGGCTACGCCTACTGGCGGCTGGACAAGGCCAAGATCGCCTGAGGCACCGTCCCTCGCCTGAGCAATGCCCTGAGAAGGAACGACCATGACCGCAACCGCCCTTCGCTCCGGCGGCGCCCCCGGCGACAGGCGCGTCCTCGCGCCGGGCACCTTCTGGTACGATACGATGCGCCGCGCGGGGCAGAACAACTTCAACGAGCGCGATCCCGAGACCCTCGATGTCGAGGCCTGGATCGACTACTGGAAGCGCCTGAAGATCGACACGCTGCTGCTGAGCGGCGGCGGCATCATGGCGTTCTATCCGACCCGGGTGCCGTACCATCACCGCAGCCGCTATCTCGGCGACCGCGACCTGTTCGGGGAGTTCGCCGCCGCGGCCAAGCGCGAAGGCATGCGGGTGGTCGCGCGTATGGATCCGAACTGGTGCTATGCGGACGGCGCCGAAGCCCATCCCGAATGGGTCGCGTGCACCGCCGACGGCAAGCCGGTGCACCATCCGGAGGTGCCGGAGCTGTTCCGCACCTGCATGTTCTCGACCTTCTATACGGAGCAGATGTCGGCGATCTATCGCGAGATGAACGCCCGCTACGACATCGACGGCTTCTTCACCAATGGCTGGCCGAGCACAGGCCGCCGGCCAGCCTGGTACAGCGCCGACCACCAGCACCTGGCCGGGCTGCCGCCGCAGGAACTCTACCGGATCTATGAGGACCGGGTGCTGGAGATCTGGACGCTCTGGGACGGCATCGCCAAGGAGCGGTCGCCGGAGAATGTCTATGTCGGCAATCTCGGCGGCGGCATCCGGGCGGTGACCGACGTGATGGAGATCGCCAAGGTCGCCGGCTGGTTCAACGCCGACCACCAGGGGCGCAGCAACCAGACCCCGGTCTGGGACTGCGCCCAGCAGGGCCGCGTCGCCCATGCCGTGATGGACGGGCGGGCGGTCACCAACGTGACCGGCGGCTACGCCAATGCCGACCCGTTCTGGCGTCACACCACCAAGGCGCCGGAGGAAACGACGCTGTGGATGGCGCAGTCCACCGCCAGCGGCATGGTGCCCTGGTATCATTGGCTGGGCGGCGCGCCGGACGATCAGCGCTTCCGCCGCACCGGCGTGGCCTTCTTCAGCTGGCTGGCGCAGCATGAACGGCATTTCCGCAACACAGCGCCGGTGTCGAACCTCGCCGTCGTGTTCTCGCAGCGGACCAACGCCTTCTACCAGCCGCCCGGCGGCGGCGACGTCACCGACTATCTGCAGGGCTGGTACTACGCCCTGCTCGAGGCCCGGATCCCGTTCGAGTTCCTGCATGAGCAGAACCTGACGCCGGAGCGGCTGAAGAAGTTCGCCGCCATCGTCCTGCCGAACACGGGGATGCTGTCCGACGCCCAGGCCAAGGCGGTCGAGGACTATGTCGCGGGCGGCGGCGCGGTGGTCGCGACCTTCGAGAGCGGCTGCTTCGACGAATGGGGGCACCGCCGCGCCACGCCGGCCCTGGCCCGGCTGTTCGGGGTCGAGGTCGCGGGCCCGCCCTTCGGCGCCGGGCAGGGCGAGCACAGGCAGCATCGGCGCGGGCATTTTGCCCGCATCGAGGGCGACCATCCGATCCTCGCCGGCTTCGGCGACACCACGCTGCTGCCCTATGGCGAGTTCCGGCTGCCGGTCGCGCCCGGCGGCGCCGGGCTGCTGAGCATCGTCGAGCCCTACGCCGCCTTCCCGCCGGAGATGGTCTACACGGACACGCCGAGGACGGAGGAATCCGCCCTCTCGGTGCGCCGGCACGGGCAGGGGCGGGTGGCCTGGTTCTCGGGCGACATCGACCGGTCCTTCTGGCTGTCGACCAATGGCGATCTCGGCCGGCTGATGGGCAATGCCGTGAGCTGGGCGCTGGACGGCCGCCAGCCGGTGCGCATCGAAGGGCGGGGGCTGGTCGATGTCTTTCCCTGGCAGACGCAGGACGGCTACGCGCTGCACATCCTGAACTACACCTCGCCCAACGCGATGCGCGGCTGGGTGCGCGAGACCTATCCGCTCGGTGCGCAGACGGTGAGCTTCGAGGTCGCGCCGGGGCGGACGATCCAGGGTGTGGAGGCCCTGCGCGCCGGCCGCAGCGTGCCCTTCACCCAGACCGGCACCACCGTCCGCTTCACGCTCGACGGCATCGCCGACTACGAGGTCGCCGCGCTGACCTGAGCGCGCGGCGACCGACCACGACCAGGCGGCACGAGGATCCCCATGGCTGCAGAGACTCCCGTTACCCTCCTCATGCCCGACACCGTCGCCGCCCCGATCCGCTGGGCGGCGGAGGAGCTGCTGCGGGCGCTGCGGCAGCGCGACGTCGAGGCCGCGATCGGCCCGGCGCCGGGGAAGTTCACCATCCGCGTGGCGATGGCGGGAGACAGGGAGGCTGCAGCGGCGGCCTCCGCCGCATCGGTCACCTTGCCGGAGACGGCGGAAGGCCTGGCGCTGCTGCGGGGGGCGGACGGCATCGTCGCCTGGGGCTTCGATACCCGCGGCCTGGTCTATGCGCTGACCGAGCTGGCCGACCGCGTCCGCCATGCCGAGGGCGACCTGTTCGGCCCCGGCCTGCCGCTGGTGGAGCGGCCCTCGGCCCGGATCCGCAGCATCGCCCGCCTGTTCTGCTCGGAGGAGGAGGACAAGGGCTGGTTCCACGACCGCCAGTTCTGGCACGAATACCTGTCGATGCTGGCCAGCCAGCGCTTCAGCCGGTTCGCCCTGACCTTGGGCATGGGCTACAACTATCCGTACCACAACAATTTCATCCGCGACGTCTATTTCTACTTCCCATACCCGTTCCTGCTCGACCTCCCGGGCTACGGCGTCGACGTCAAGGAGCTGACGCCGGAGGAGCGCGAGGCCAATCTCGAGACCCTGAAGTTCATCGCCCGCGAGACGGCGCGGCGCGGGCTCGACTTCCAGCTGGCGCTGTGGACCCAGCGCTATGATTTCGACGACGTCCCGAACGCCAACTACACGGTGCGCGGGGTCACCCGGGACAATCTGGCGCCCTACTGCCGCGACGCCATCACCGCGCTCTTGAAGGCGGTGCCGGAGATCACCGGCCTGACCTTCCGGGTGCATGTCGAAGGCGGCATTCCCGAGGGCGACTACGCGTTCTGGGAGCAGGCGTTCCAGGGTGTCGCCGGGGCCGGCCGGCCGGTCGAGATCGACATGCACGGCAAGGGGCTCGACCACGAGACCATCGGCCTGGCCCGTGCCTCCGGCATGCCGATCACCGCCTCGCCGAAATACATGGCGGAGCATATGGGCCTGCCCTATCACCAGTCGGCGATCCGGGAGCGCGAATACCCGCCCGAGGTGGCGCGCAGCGAGCGCGAGCAGCTGAGCGAAGGCTCGCGCAAGTTCCTGCGCTACAGCTATGGCGACCTGCTGGCCAAGGACCGCGACTGGAAGGTCTTGTACCGGATCTGGGCCGGCACCCAGCGCGTGCTGCTGTGGGGCGACCCGGCCTTCGCCGCCGGCTACGGGCGCAGCTCGACCTATTGCGGCTCGGACGGGGTGGAATGGTGCGAGCCCGGCTCGTTCAAGGGTCGCATGGGAATGGGGGTGCCGGGACAGCGTTTCAATTACCAGAAGCAGGGCCTGGCGACGAAATACGACTGGCAGAAATATGCCTATCTCTACCGGGTCTGGGGCCGGCTGCTCTACAACCCGGAGGCCGACCGCGATGGCTGGATGCGCCACCTGCGCCGCACCTGCGGCGATGCCGCCGGGATGTGCGAGATGGCGCTGTCGCTGGCCAGCCGGGTGCTGCCGCTGGTCAGCCTGACGCATGGGCCGTCGGCCTCGAACAACCATTACTGGCCGGAGATCTACTCCAACCTTCCCGTCGGCACGGTCGGCAACCGCCGGCCCTATGGCAGCGACATGGACGGGCCGGTCCGCTTCGGCAACGCGCCGACCTTCGACCCGCAACTCTTCGCCACGCCGCGGGAGTTCGCCGAGGCGCTGTACGAGGGCCGCACCGACCGGCGCTATTCGCCGCTCGACGTTGCGGACTGGCTGGAGCGCCTGGCCGAGGGCTGCGACACCGCACTGGTGTCGCTGAAAGGCAGCGCCACCTTCGAGACGGCGGAAGTGCAGCGCATCGTCATCGACACCGGCATCCTGTCCGGCATCGCCCGATTCTTCGCCCAGAAATTCCGCGCCTCGACCTGGGTCGAGCTGTTCATCCTTTCCAAGGCGGCGATGACCTTGGATCGGGCCGAGGCCCATCTGAAGCGGGCGGTGCTGGCCTGGCAGGGCATCGCCGACATCGCCCGCGACGTCTATCACGACGACCTCACCTACGGGCCGCAGAGCTGGCTGCGCGGCTCCTGGCAGCAGCGGCTGCGCGAGATCGAGATCGAGCTGACCGACTTGCAGGCGATGCGGTCGGAAGCGCCGCATGAGACAGTCCATCCCGACGACAGGACCAGGGCCGCGATCGCGCGGCTGCAGGGGCGGGTGCCGACGCAGGGCAGGGCCACGGGCGTCGCCGCGCCAGTGGCCTTCCGGCGTGGCGAAGCGGTGGAGGTGCGGGCGGATCTGGCGGAGGCGCTGCAGGGCGGCGAGCCGGTGCTGCACTACCGCCACGTCAACCAGGCGGAGCGCTGGAAGGCGATGCCGATGCGGCGGGGCGGCGACGGCTTCGCGGCGGTCATCCCGCCCGACTACACGGACTCGGCCTTCCACCTGCAGCTCTATGTCAGCGCGGTGGCCGGCGATCGGGTGGTCCTGGCGCCGGGGCTGCGCGACGACCTGGCCAACGAGCCCTACCTCACGGCATTGCAGGTCTGAGATGACGCTGCCGGCCCCGCAGGCGATCGCGACGCCCCGGCGATACCGCCCGGGGCCGGGGGCGCGCGTGGTCCGGCCGCATCATCCGGTCACCTCAGCCTGCCGTGGTCTTCCGGACGATCAGTTCGCCCGGCAGCAGGTGGATGTTGGTCTCGGCCGGCTCCGCCTTGCCGGTCACCAGTTGGACCGTCCGCTCGACCATCGCGTCGAGCGGCTGGCGGAAGGTGGTCAGCGAATAGCGCGGCCATCCGGCCATGGCGATGTCGTCGAAGCCGGCGACCGCGATGTCGCCGGGCACGGACAGGCCCATCTCGTCGCGAAGCGCGTCGACGCCGCCCACCGCCAGGATATCGTTGGCGAAGAAGATCGCCTCGGTTCGGGTGGTGCGGGCGACCTCCAGTGCCGCGCGGTAGCCGGCCTCGTAGCTGTACTCGCCGCCGGCGACGGAGGCGGTGAGGGTCATGCCCAACTCCGCCAGCCGGGCGATGAAGGCGTGCTGCCGTTCGAGATTGGCGCTGGCATGCGGCACGCCGGCCACGAACGCCACCCGGCGACGGCCCAGCGCGTGGAAATGGTCGGAGATGGCGCGGGCGCCCTCGGCATTGTTGCAGCACACGCTGGTCAGGCTCGAATCCGGCACCGTGCGGTTGATCATGATCGTCGTGCGGCCCTCGGTCGCCCAGGTCAGCGCCGCGCCGGACAGGGGGGCGGCCGAGACGATGACGACGGCGTCGACGCTGTACTGCCGCAGGGCCGCCAGTTGCTGCCGGATGTCGGCGCCATGGGTCAGGTTGAACAGCAGGCTCTGCTGACCGACCTCTTGCAGGCCGCGCGACAGCTTCTCGATCAACACCGGGTAGAACGGGTTCTGCATCGCCGAGACGACGATGCCGACGATGTTGCTGCGCCGCTTGGACAGGGTGCTGGCGATGGCATTGGGGCTGTAGCCCAGGCTGTCCGCCATCGACAGGATGCGCTGGCGCATCTCGCTCGAAATCGAAGCGCCCGGCGTGTAGGCGCGCGAGACTGCGGACTGGCTGACGCCGATCATCCGGGCCAGCTGCCGCGCGGTGATCGGTTTGCGCAGGTCTCCGGAACTCAAGGTCGCTTCCCCTCGCTGTCGCCTGCCTCAGCCATAGCACGGACACGGGCGGAATCCCGCCCCGGCCATGACCGCGTCCGGCACTATGCGGAGGTGTTGCATACGGATGCAAGACTCGATATCGTCCGGGTCGACGGGAGAGCCGGGGGAGGTGGTGCCGCGATGACTGCGTTGACCGGCCTGAGCGTCATCGACCTGTCCGAAACCGTCGGCGGGCAGTACTGCGCCAGGCTGCTGGCCGATTTCGGTGCCGAGGTCGTGCTGGTCGAGCGGCCGGAGGGCTCGGCCATCCGCCGCCTGCCGCCCTTCAGCCAGACCGGCGACCGCGGCTCGCTGCTGTTCTTCCATCTCAATACGGGCAAGCGCTCGGTCAGTCTCGACCCGGGCAGCGTCGCCGGGCGCCGGGCCCTGGACGGGCTGCTGCGCGGCGCCGATGTCGCGATCCTGCCGCCGGGATCCGAGCCGCGCGACGTGCTCGGCCTCAACTCCCGCTGCATCGCCGCGGTGGTCAGCCCCTTCGGCGCCGACGGGCCGCTCGCCGCCTGGAAGGGGCCGGAGATCGTGCTGCAGGCCCTGTCCGGCATGATGCACAACAACGGCGCCCATGGCCGCGAGCCGCTTTATGGCTGCGGCCGCCGCGCGTCCTTCGCCGCCGGCATCGCCGCCTATATCGGCATCACCGCCGCCCTCTTCGCACGCGAGCGCACCGGGCTGGGCCAGGTCGTCGCCGTGGACGAGGCCGAGGCCGCCGCGGCGATGTGCTTTCCCTATGTGCTGCAGCACATCTACAACGGCACGTTGAAGGGCCGGGGCGACCCGAACATCCCGGCCGGCCAGGTGCGCTGCCGGGACGGCTGGGTCTGCATCTGGATCTACAACCACCGCTGGAGCGCGGTCTGCCGGGCGCTGGGCCTTGAGCAGATCGAGCGTGACGAGCGCTTCAGCGCCCCCATCCCGCGCCGCGCCCACTGGGCGGAGCTGTTCGGGATCATCCAGGACAAGGTCGCGAATCTTCGCGCTGAGGATCTGGTCGCCACGCTGCAGCGGGAGGAGGTGATCGCCGCCAAGGCCTACCGCCCGACCGAGCTGCACGGCAGCGCCCATCTCGCCGCGCGGGGCTATTGGGAAGTGGTGGGGGGACGACTGATCCTGGGGCCGCCGTGGCGACTGGGCCGCACGCCGCGCCAGGTCCGCTCCGCCGCGCCGCGCCCCGGTGCCGACAAAAGCTGGACGCCCGCGCCGCGGGTCCCGCGCCCGGAGTCCGACGCCCTCACGTCCGGCACCGGCCCACTGGCGGGCCTGCGCGTGCTCGAGCTGACCACGGCCTGGGCCGGGCCGATGGCGGGCCGCGTCCTGGGCTTCCTCGGGGCCGAGGCCATCCACGTCGAATCCCCGACCCGGGTCAATTCCTGGCGCCTCAACAAGGAGGTGCCGAACCCGGTCAACTTCCCGGACGGCGTCCCCGGCGACCGGCCCTATGACCGCGCCTTCCACTTCAACTCGCAGAACGTCAACAAGCTGTCCTGCATCCTCGACCTGAAGACGGGGCAGGGGCGCGAGATCATCCAGCGCCTGGCGGCTGTCAGCGACGTGGTGATCTGCAACTTCCGCCCCGGCACGCTGGCCAGGCTGGGGCTCGACTACGACAGCCTGCGCCGGATCAAGCCGGACATCATCGTGGCCGAGCTGCCGGCCTTCGGCGCCGAGGGGCCGATGGCGCGCTATGCCGCGCTGGGCCCGACCATGGAGATGTCGACCGGCATGTCCAGCATGATCGGCTATCCCGGCGGCCAGCCCGAGACCACCGGCCCGTCCTATCTCGACCCGATCGGCGGCTTCAACGCCGCGGCCGCCATCCTGACGGCGCTGCTGCACCGGCAGCGGACCGGCGAGGGACAGTACATCGAGGTGCCGCAGGTCGAGGCCGCGATGCAGCTGATCGGGCCGGAGCTGCTGGCGGCGATCGACTCCGGCCAGGATCCCGCGCCGAATGGCAACCGCTCGACCCATGCCGCCCCGCATGACGCCTTTCCGGCGCGCGGCGATGACCAGTGGGTGGCGATCGCGGCTGAGACCGAGGCCGAGTGGCAGGCCCTGTGCGGCGTCATGGGTCAGGCCGGCCTCGCCGCCGATCCGCGCTTCGCCACGCTGGCGGCGCGGCAGCAAAACATCGAGGCGCTGACCGCGATCATCGCCGACTGGACCCGTGGCCAGGACAAGCACGCGGTCGCGGCCCGGCTGCAGGCGGCCGGCGTTCCCGCCGCGCCGGTGCAGACCCCCGAGGATCTGGCGCGCAGCGAATACCTGGCGCATCGCGGATTCTTCACGGTGCTGGAGCATCCCGACGCCGGCCGCCACCCGCATCCCGGCCTGCCGATCCATCTCGACACCACCCCGGGCAGCCAGCGCCGGGCGGCGCCGCGCTTCGGTGCCGACAACCATCGCGTGCTGCGCGACATCCTCGGCCTGACGCCGGCGGAGATCGCGGCGGTCGAGGCCAGCGGCGCCATGGCGACCGAACCCCGGCCGGGAGCCTGACCATGAGCTTTCCCCGCACGCTGCGCATCCCGATCCGCCTCGACGACGATCCCGGCTATCGCGGGTCGGTGCATGACGATTCGGTGGCGCGGCGCATGGGCTTCAAGGCGGCGCTGGTGCCGGGCGCCTTCGTCTACGGTCACATCAGCCGCATCGCCGTCGATGCCTGGGGTGCCGACTGGCTGCGGCATGGCCTGATGGGCGCGCGGTTCCGCCGGCCGGTCTATGACGGCGACGTGCTGACCGCCGAGGCCTCGGCCCTGGTGGACACCGGCTCGGACCGACGGTCCGAGATCAGCCTGCGCAACGAGGATGGCGAGGAGGTGGCGACCGGCTGGGTGGCGATGCCGCTTGCGGATCCGGTGCCGCCGCCGGTGGCGGACTGCCCGATCCTGCCGCTGCCGGACCCGCCGCAAACGGTCGAGCCCGGCGGCATGCCGATCGGGACGCGCCTCGGCTCGCGCAACGAGGTCCTGACCGGGGAGGAGTTCCGGCGCTCGCTCGCCGCCTTCGACGAGCGCCATCCGCTGTACCTTGCCGGCGGGCTGGTCCATTCCGGCTGCCTGATCCGGCGGACCATGTTCGACGCCAACCGCAGCTTCCGCTTCCCGGCCCCGGTCGTGTTCGTGTCCGGCGAGGCCCAGCATTTCGCGCCGGTGTCGCCCGGCCAGCGCCTCGCCACCTCCGGCACCGTCACCGCCGTCTATGAGCGGAAGGGCCGGCACTATTTCGAGACCGAGGAGCTCCTGGTGGTCGACGGCGCCCGGGTGGCGGCGCGGTTCCGCCGGACCTCGATCTATGCGTGACCACCTGGCTGCAGCGGTGTTGCATACGGATGCAAAGAGAGTAAGGTAACCTTCACGACGCGGGAGCGGAACCGTGGCCCCAAGCGCGAACATCAGATCGATCGAAGCCTTCCAGGTCAGCTGGCAGCCCGGCGACCCGCCCGGGCGGCGCAGCGCCCTGGTGCGGATCACGACGGAGGACGGCGTGGTCGGCTGGGGCGAGGCCTCGCCGATGCAGGGCGGGCAGCACTCGATCGGCATCATCGAGCGCGACCTGGCGCCGGGGCTGGTCGGCGCCGACGCCTTCGACACCGCCGTGCTCTACGACCGGTTGCTCCACCGCAACATCAAGCTGGGGCCGGAAGGGGCGCTGACCGGCGCGCTGGCGGCTGTCGACATCGCGCTGTGGGACATCAAGGGCAAGACGCTCGGCCTGCCGGTGCACAAGCTGCTCGGCGGCGCCTGGCGGGCCGAGGTGCCGTTCTACGCCTCGATCGGCGGCAACGCCGCGCGCACAGTGGACGAGACGGTGCGGGTGGTCGAGGCGCGCTGGCGGCGCGAGACGCCGGCGGCGATCAAGATCCGCCGCGACGGCGACCGCTCGCTGCTCGATCTCGACATCCCGGGCGACATCGCCAAGGCCAAGGCCGTGCGCCAGCTGGTGGGGGAGGGCTACCCGCTCGCCTTCGACGCCAACAACGGCTACTCCGTCGGGGGCGCCATGCGGGTCGGCCGCGCGCTCGAGGGTCTCGGCTATGTCTGGTTCGAGGAGCCGGTGCAGCACTACGACGTGCGCGGCATGGGCGAGGTGGCGCAGCGGCTAGACATCACCGTCTCGGCGGCGGAGCAGACCTACACGCTGCAGGCGCTGGTCGACATGATCCATGCCGGGGTGCGCATGGTGCAGCCGGACATCGTCAAGATGGGCGGCATCACCGGGCTGATGCAATGCGCCGCGATCTGCCACGCCCATGGGGTCGAGCTGGTGCCGCATCAGACTCAGCCGATCATCGGCCATGTCGCCAACCTGCATGTGCTGGCGGCGCTGATGCACCTGACCAAGCCGGCGGAATACGCCGACGCGTCCGGCCGGATGAATATCGGGTTCAAGGACCCGCCCCGGTCGGTGGACGGCCGCTTCGTGGTGCCGCAAGGCCCGGGGCTCGGGCTCGAGGTCGACGAGGCGGAAATCAACAAGCGGCGCTGACCGGCGCTGATAAACGACAGGGGAGACGGCCATGGAGTTCAGCAGGCGAAATATGCTTCAGCTCGGCGTCGCAACCGCGGCGCTGGCGGGCTTCGGCGGCGCCCGGGCGCAGGACGCGTCCCAGAACGCGGATGTGATCCGCATGGGCATCGCCGCGAAGGGGCCGCGGTACAGCGACCCGAACCTGACGACCCAGGGCTCCGACAACTGGGCGACCGAGCAGATCTACGAGCAGTTGGTCCGCCCCGAGGACGGCGCCTTCGCGATCAAGCCGGAGGAGTATCTGCCGACGCTGGCGACCAGTTGGACCTCGTCGCCCGACGCCAGGACCTGGACCTTCCAGCTGCGCCAGGGCGTGCAGTTCCACAAGGGCTTCGGCGAGATGACCTCGGAGGACGTGGTCTACTCGTTCAAGCGCGCCATGACCTCGGGCACCAACACCACGGTGCTGGCCAACATCGCCGATGTCGTCGCGAACGGGCCCTATCAGGTGACCATCACCCTGAAGAGCCCGGACGCGCTGTTCCTCGGCACCTCGGTGTTCAACAACAACACCTCGATCGTCAGCAAGAAGGCGGCCGAGCAGATGGGCGAGGCCTTCGGCACCGACGCCGTCGGCACCGGCCCCTATGAGCTGACCAAGTTCGACACCCAGGTCGGCATGGTGATGAAGCGCCATGACGGCTACTGGGGCCAGAAGGCCAGGATCAGCACCGTCGAATGCGTCTACATCGCCGACACTTCGGCGCGGACGCTGGCCCTGCTGTCCGGCGACATCGACATCATGGAGGCGGTGCGCGCGCCGGGCTGGGTCGCCTCGATGCAGCAGCGCGACCCGACGCTGAAGATCGACATGACCGTGCCGGGGTCGTTCAACACCCTGCACGTCAACCTGACCCGCAAGCCTTTCGACGACCTGAAGGTGCGGCAGGCGTTGATGCATGCGATCGACCGCCCGGCGGTGGCCCAGGCGCTGGCGCCGATGGGCGGGACCATGGCGGGGCTGCAGCCCGACTTCTTCCCGGCCGGCTTCAAGGCCGAGGATCTGCCGGAGGAACTGCGCTACCCCTACGACCCGGACAAGGCGAAGGCGCTCCTGGCCGAGGCCGGCTACCCGGACGGCATCAGCTTCCCGTCCCTGTGCAGCCAGCGCGAGGACTATTCCTCGACCATGCTGATCGTGCAGGAGCAGATCCGCCTGGCCGGCTTCAACATGGACCTCCGGATCGAGGACCACACCGCCTATCACGCCGACAACCGGTCGGACAAGAACACCCTGGCGATGCATTCGTCGAGCTATCCGCCGATCCCGACCCAGCTGTATTTCCAGCAGCTGTCGAAGCAATCCGAGGTCAAGTCGGACGGCAAGGGCGGCGGCAATTACAGCCATTACGGCGTGGCGATGCCGGGCATCGACGACCTGCTGGCCCAGGCCCTGGCGGCGACCGACTTCGAGACCTATGACGGCATCTGCCGCAAGATCGAGCTGCAGGTGCTGCGCGACCTGCCGCTGATCGGCCTGTCCACCCTGTCCTTCACCACCGCGCGCCGGGGCAATGTCGATCTCGGCTACCCGGTGAAGAGCGGTTACGCGCGCTGGCGCTTCCACCGGGCGACCAAGACCATCGTCTGACCCCGCAGGGGAGGGGCCCCGCCATGGTGCGGTATCTGATGTGGCGATTGCTGGATGCGGTTCCGACCATCCTGCTGGTGCTGACGCTGGTGTTCGTCTGCATGCGCATCCTGCCCGGCGATCCGGCGCTGGCGGCGTTGGGGGACAACGCGCTGCCGGATCAGCTCGCGGCGTTCCGCGAGAAGATGGGGCTGAACGTCCCGCTGTGGCAGCAGTATTTCGACTTCCTCGGCGGTGTCCTGACCCTGGATTTCGGGCGGTCGCTGATGAACAACACCTCGGTCCTGCAGCTGCTGGTCTACAACCTGCCCTATACGATCGAGCTGACCATCGCGGCGATGGTGATGGGCGTCGTCGCCGGCATCCCGCTCGGGGTGCTGGCGGCGACCCATCGCAACCGCATGGCGGATTCCGGCGTCCGGGTGTTCTCGCTGATCGGCTACGCCATCCCGGACTTCTATCTGGGCGCGCTGCTGCTGATCACCTTCTCGCTCAACCTCGGCTGGTTCCCGATCAATGGTGGCGGCGACGGCTTCGTCGACCGGCTGCACCACATCGTGCTGCCGGCGCTGACCCTTGCCTTCGTCAAGGCGGCCTTCCTAGGACGGCTGACCCGCACCTCGCTGCTCGAGGTGTTCGGCAAGGATTATGTGCGGACGGCGCGGGCCAAGGGCGCCAGTGAGCGGCGGGTGATCTACCGCCACGGGCTGCGCAACGCGCTGCTGCCGCTGTCGACCGGCATGGGCCTCAGCCTGCTGGCGACGCTGTCCGGGTCGGTGGCGATCGAGCTGGTGTTCAACCGCCCCGGCATCGGCAAGCTGCTGATCGGCGCGATCACCGAGCGCGACTACGCCGTTATCCAGGGCGGCGTGATCGTCTTCGCCCTGTTCGTGGTGCTGGTGAACCTCCTGATGGACCTGGTCTACATCGTGGTCGATCCGCGGATCCGGGTGACGTGATGGCCGCGATCATCGATACCGACGAAATCATTGCCCCGGCCCCCAACCGGCTCGCCATCCTGCTGCGCATCGTGCTGGGCCGCCCGGCCACCATCTTCGCCGCCCTGATCATCGCGGTCTTCCTGGTGGTGGCGGTGCTGGCGCCCTGGATCGCGCCCTACAACCCGCTGGCGCAGAGCATCCTCAAGATCAACCAGACCCCGTCCTGGGCGCATTGGCTGGGCACGGACCAGTTCGGCCGCGACGTGCTGTCCCGGATGATCTACGGGTCCCGCAACTCGCTGATCTTCGGGCTGCTGTCGCCGGTCCTGGCGGCGATCGTCGGCACCACGCTCGGCGTCGTCGCCGGCTATTTCGGCGGCGCGGTCGACCGCGTCATCTCCCGCCTCGTCGATCTGCTGCTGGCGTTCCCGGAGCTCCTGCTGGCGATCATCATCGCCGCGGCGCTGGGCGGCGGCTTCTGGAACGTCGTTGCTGTGCTGACCGTCGCCTTCGTGCCCGGCTTCGCCCGCGTCGCCCGGGCCCAGACCCTGTCGGTGAAGCAGGAGCCCTATATCGAGGCCGCGGTGGCGGTCGGGGTCAGCACGCCGGTGATCATCTTCCGCCACATCGTGCCGAACATCGCCGCGCCGATCGTGGTGCTGGTGACGCTGTGGGTGGCCTCGGCCATCCGGCTCGAAGCCTCGCTCAGCTTCCTCGGCCTCGGCACCCAGCCGCCGAACCCGAGCTGGGGCAACATCATCCGCGACGGGCTCAACAACCTGTTCGGGTCGCCCTGGCCGATCATCGGCGCCGGCTTCGCCATCACCTGCGTGGTCCTCGCCTTCAACCTGTTCGGCGATGCGGTGCGCGACGCCCTGGACCCGGAGACCGCCTCGTGACCGCGCCCCTGCTCAAGGTCGAGGACCTGGCCGTCGAATTCGGCCCGAAGGCGGCGCCGCTGCGGGTGGTCGACGGCGTCGGCTTCGAGATCCAGGCCGGCGGGTCGCTCGGCATCGTCGGCGAATCCGGCTCCGGCAAGTCGATGACCTCGCTGTCGATCCTGCGCCTGATCCCGGAGCCGCCGGGCCGGATCGCGCAGGGCCGCATCCAGTTCAACGGCACCGACCTGCTGGCCCTGCCGCGGGCGAAGATGCCGGAGATCCGCGGCCGCGACATCGCCATGATCTTCCAGGAGCCGATGAGCTCGCTGAACCCGGTCATGACCATCGGCGACCAAATCGGCGAGGCCATCCTGCTGCATGAGCATGTCAGCCGGGAGGAGCGCCGCGGCAAGACGGTCGAGATGCTGCGGCTGGTCGGCATGCCCGATCCCGAGCGCCGGCTCGGCGCCTATCCGCACCAGTTCTCCGGCGGCATGCGCCAGCGGGTGATGATCGCCATGGCCATCGCCTGCAACCCGAAGCTGCTGATCGCGGACGAGCCGACCACGGCGCTGGACGTCACCATCCAGGCCCAGGTGCTGGACCTGATGAAGAAGATCCGGGCCACGCTGAACACGGCGGTGCTGCTGATCTCGCACGATCTCGGCGTCATCGCCGACATCTGCGAGCGGGTGATCGTGATGTATGCCGGGCGGGTGGTAGAGGATGCCGATATCCGCTCGATCTTCCGGCGGCCGTCGCACCCCTATACCCAGGGGCTGCTGCAGTCGATCCCGCGGCTGAACGACGACCGCAGGCGGCTGTACCAGATCGCCGGCTCGGTGCCCCAGGCCGGCAGCTTGGGCGCCGGCTGCCCGTTCCAGCCGCGCTGCCCGCTGCGGGTCGACCGCTGCGCGGTGGAGCGGCCGCCGATGTTCGACTTCGGCCCGCAGCACCGGGCCGCCTGCTGGGTCACGGCCGCGGCGCTCCCGGCCGAGCCGGTGCCCAGCGCGAGGGCCATGCGATGAGCGAGACCCTGGTCCGGGCGGAGGGGCTGACCAAGACCTTCCAGGATGGCGGCGGCCTGTCTTTCGGGCAGCCGCGCCCGGCGGTGCGGGCGGTCGATGAGGTCTCGCTCGAGATCCGCCGCGGCGAGACCCTGGCGCTGGTCGGGGAATCCGGCTGCGGCAAGTCCACGCTCGGCCGGCTGCTGCTGCGGCTGATCGAGCCCAGCGCCGGCCAGGTCTTCGTCGACGGCACCGACCTGACCGGCCTGTCGCGCGGCCAGATGCGGGCGATGCGCCGCCAGGTCCAGATGATCTTCCAGGACCCCTACGGCTCGCTCAGCCCGCGCCGCAGCGTCGCCGACATCGTCGCCGAGCCGTTGGAGGTGTTCGGCCTGATCCGCTCGCGGAAGGACCGGCGCGACAAGGTGGCGGAGCTGCTGCGCCAGGTCGGGCTGCCGCCATCGACCATGGACCGCTATCCGCGCCAGTTCTCTGGCGGCCAGCGCCAGCGCATCGGCATCGCCCGGGCGATCTCGCTCGACCCGGCCTTCATCGTGGCGGACGAGCCGGTCTCGGCCCTCGACGTCTCGATCCAGGCCCAGATCGTCAACCTGCTGCAGGATCTGCAGGAGCGGAAGAACCTGTCCTACCTGTTCATCGCGCACGACCTGGCGGTAGTGCGCCACATCGCCGACCGGGTCGCGGTGATGTATCTCGGGCGGATCGTCGAGACCGGCCCGAAGGCGGCGGTCTACGGCGCCCCCCATCATCCCTACACCCAGGCGCTGCTGTCGGCCGCGCCGGAGCCGGACCCGGACCGGCCGCAGAAGCGCATCATCCTGCAGGGCGACGTGCCGAGCCCGTCGGCCATCCCCTCCGGCTGCAGCTTCCGCACCCGCTGCCCGCTGGCGCAGGAGATCTGCGCCAGCGAGCGGCCGGCATTGACGCCGGTCGGCGATGGGCAATTCGCGGCTTGCCATTTTGCCAGACGCAATCCGATCCCGATTTGAAACTGATACAGGTCCCCTTTTGATCGGGATGACCGGCCCGCTGGCGAATGCCGCGGGCTTTTCGCTCTTGCGGCCACTCGCTCTCTTCAGGCCGCATCGGCGATGGGATATTTCGTCTCCAGATAGGCGAGGTATGGGCCGGGATCGAGCCCGCGCCCGGTCGCCGCCTGCAGGATCTCCTCCGGCGTGCGCGACCGACCATGGCAGTGCACCGCGCGGTTGAGCCAGAGCCGCAGCGGCGCATAGTCGCCGGCCTCCAGCCCGGCCGCCACTGCCAGGTCCCGTTCCGCCGCCGCGAACAGCTGCGACGCCATGACGTTGCCCAGCGTGTAGGTCGGGAAGGAGCCGACATAGCCGGTCGACCAGTGCACGTCCTGCAGCACGCCGCTGGCGTCGTCCGGCACTTCCAGGCCGAGATCGGCCCGCATCCGCTCGGCCCAGGCGGACGGCAGGTCGGCGACGGCCAGGTCGCCGGCGATCACCGCGGCCTCCAGCTCCACCCGCAGCATGATGTGCAGGTCGTAGGTCAGCTCATCCGCCTCGACCCGGATCAGCCCGGGCCGGACCAGGTTGACCGCGCGCCAGAACTCCGCGGCCGAGACATCGGCCAGCTGGTCCGGGAAGGCGTCGCGCAGCAGGCCGAAATTCAGCTCCCAGAAGCGGCGCGACCGGCCGACCCGGTTCTCCCACAGCCGCGACTGGGATTCGTGCATCCCGAAGCTGGCGCCGCCGACGGCGTAGAGGTTGACGATGTCGGTTGCCAGCGCCGACCGGCCGATCTCCGGGTCGATGCCCTGCTCATACATGCCGTGCCCGGCCTCGTGCAGCGCCGCGAACAGTCCGGCCGGCAGATAACTCGGCCGGTAGCGCGCGGTGATGCGGACGTCGTCGCGGGTGAAGGAGATCTCGAACGGGTGCACAGTCTCGTCGAGCCGGCCATGGCCGTAGTCGAAGCCGACCCGCTCGGTCAGCATCCGGGCGAAGGCCTTCTGTTGGTCCACCGGATAGTCGCGCTCGAGAAAATCGCGCCGGGCCGGCGGGCGGTCCAGCACTCGTTCGATCAGCGGCCGCAGGCGGGCCCGCAGCGTGGCGAAGAGCGGCCGCAGCCGGGCCAGGGTCATGCCCGGCTCGTACTGCGCCACCAGCGCGTCATAGGGATGGCCGGACCAGCCCAGCGCATCGGCGATCCGGCGCTGCAAGGCAAAGCTGCGCTCGAGATACGGCCGGAAGGCCGGGAAGTCGGACCGCGCCCGCGCCGCGGCCCAGGCCGCCTGCGCCTCGGTCTTCAAGAGCGCCGCCTCGTGCAGCAGCGGCTCGGGGATGCGGTCGAGCGCAGCGACGCCCTCCTGCATCGCGGCCACGGCGCGCCGCCGCCGGCTGTCCTCCGGCTCGCCCGCCACTTCGTCGCGGGCCGCGGCCAGGGCGTCGCGCATCGCCGGGCCGGTGGCGATCTGCCGAGCCAGCGCCGTCAGCGTCGCGATCTGCCGGCCGCGGGCCGCGGTGCCGCCGGCCGGCATCTGGGTGCGGGCGTCCCAGACCAGCAGGTTGACGGCGTTCAGCACGTCGTTCAGCCGCCCGGATTCCTCGGCGAAACGGTCATAGCCCATGGGCGGCTTCCTTGTGCGGCAGCGGCGCGGCGGCGGGCATCGGCGCCCGGTCCAGCAGATGGCAGGCGGCGATGCCGGTGTTGGTTTGGCGCGGCAGCGGCGCCTCGGTGCGGCAGCGGTCGAAGGCGTGCGGGCAGCGCGGGTGGAACGGGCAGCCGGAGGGCAGGTCGACCGGACTGGGCA
The DNA here is from genome assembly GCF_042743185.1 of Inquilinus sp. NPDC058860. Taxonomy (NCBI): domain Bacteria; kingdom Pseudomonadati; phylum Pseudomonadota; class Alphaproteobacteria; order Rhodospirillales; family Rhodospirillaceae; genus Inquilinus; species Inquilinus sp. NPDC058860. The sequence continues at coordinate 139,226 of NZ_JBHYMS010000004.1, forward strand.
GCTCGCCACGCGCCGCCGGCACGCGGTGGCGCCGGCTGGGGTCGAGGTCTGGCGCCGCGGCCAGCAGCGCCTGGGTGTAAGGGTGCTGCGGGGCCGCGAACAGCGCTTCGGTCTCCCCGGTCTCGACGATGCCGCCGAGATACATCACCGCCACCCGGTGCGACAGGTGCCGGACCAGGCGCAGGTCATGGGCCACGAACAGCACGGTCAGGCCGAGGCGCTGCTGCAGCTCCAGCAGCAGGTTCACCACCTGGGCCTGGACCGAGACGTCGAGGGCGGAGACCAGCTCGTCCGCGATCAGACATTCCGGCTCCACCGACAGCGCCCGAGCGATGCCGATGCGCTGGCGCTGGCCACCGGAGAATTCATGCGGATAGCGGTCGGCCGCCTCGCGCGGCAGCCGCACCAGGTCCAAGAGCTCGGCGATGCGGGCCGGGATCTCCGGCTTCGGCCGCATCCGGTGCACCGACAGCGCCTCGGCCAGGGTCTGGCGCACCGTCATGCGCGGGTTCAGCGAGCCGCGCGGGTCCTGGAACACCATCTGCACCCGGCGGTTGAAGGCGCGCCGCTGCGCCCCTTCCAGGGCGCGGATGTCGACGCCGTCATAGCGCAGGGTGCCCTCGTCCGGCTCGATCAGCCGGACGATGCAGCGGGCCAGGGTGGATTTGCCGCTGCCGGATTCGCCGACGATGCCCAGCGTCTCGCCGCGCCGGACCGACAGGTCGATGCCGTTCAGGGCGTGCACCGCGGGGTGGGGCCGCCGGCGCAGCGCGTCGGCCACCGTGCGCTCCAGCCGGAAGCGTTTGTGCAGCCCGGCGATCTCCAGGATCGGCGTGGTCATGCGGCGTCCTTCGCCGCGGCGACGCGCGCGCTCTCGAAGCAGGCCACGGCAGCGTCCGGCCCCGCCGGCTCCAGCGCCGGCCGCTCGGCCCGGCAGCGCGGCGTGGCGAAGGCGCAGCGCGGGGCGAAGGCGCAGCCGGGCGGGCGGCCGGTCAAGGGCGGCGGCGCGCCCTCGATCGAGCGCAGCGGCAGCCGCGGCCCGCCGCCGCGCGGCACCGAGCCGAGCAGCCCGAGCGTATAGGCGTGGCGCGGCCGCTCGAACACGGCGGCGACAGGGCCGGTCTCCACCACCCGCCCGGCATACATCACCGCCATGCGGTCGCAGCTCTGCGCCACCACGCCGAGGTCGTGGGTCACCAGGATCACGCTCATCCCCAGCCGGTCGCGCAGCTGCAGCAGCAGGGTCAGGATCTGGTCCTGGATTGTGACGTCCAGCGCCGTGGTCGGCTCGTCCGCCAGCAGCAGCTTCGGCTCCGACGCCAGGGCGATGGCGATCATCGCCCGCTGCCGCATGCCGCCGGAGAACTGGTGCGGATAGTCGTCGAGGCGTCGCGCCGCGGCCGGGATGCCGACCAGGTCCAAGAGCTCCCGCGCCCGGTCCCGCCGCGCCCGGCGGCCCAGGCTCGTGTGCGTCCGCAGGCTCTCGTCGATCTGCAGCCCGATCGGCAGCACCGGGTTCAGCGCCGTCATCGGCTCCTGGAAGATCATGGCGATCTCGCCGCCGCGCACCCGGCGCAGCGCCGCCTCCGGCAGCGCCATCAGGTCGCGGCCCTGCCACAGCACCTGGCCGCCGACCCGGCCGGGCGGCGGCACCAGGCCCAGCACCGCGCGCAGGGTGGCGCTCTTGCCCGAGCCGGATTCGCCGACCAGCCCCAGCACCTCGCCGGCGCGCAGGTCCAGGTCGACGCCGGCCACCGCGGCGGCCTCGCCCCCGCCGGCGGGGCCCCCACTGGCCGGGAACGTCGCGGTCAGGCCGCGGATCGACAGCACCGTCTCGTTCATGAATCGGGCCGCAGCAGGTCGGCGACGCCGTCGCCCAGCAGGCTGAAGCCGAAGCCGGTGACGACGATGGCGATGCCGGGGAAGATCGTGATCCACCAGGCCTGGGACATGAAGTTCTTGCCGTCGGCGATCAGCAGGCCCCATTCGGCGGCCGGCGGCTGGGCGCCGAGGCCGAGATAGCCCAGGCTGGCACCCAGCAGGATCGACAGCGCCATGTCGGTCATCCAGTACACCAGCACCGGCGCGGCGGCGTTGGGCAGCAGGTGGCGCAGAATGATGCGGGCGTCGCCATAGCCCATCACCCGCCCGGCGGCGGCATAGTCCAACCGGTTCTGCACTTTGATCTCGGCGGCGATCAGCCGGGCGTAGAACACCCAGCCGACGGCGCCGACCGCGATGTACATGTTGAACAGCCCGGGCCCCAGCACGGCGACGATGGCGATCACCAGCACCAGGAAGGGGAAGGTGATGACCACGTCGACGATGCGGCCGAAGATCGGCTCCCAGATCCCGCCGTAATAGCCGACCAGCGCCCCGACCGCGGTGCCGAACACCACCGGGAACAGGGTGGTGAACAGCGCGATCTGCATATCGAGGCGATAGGCCCAGATCACCCGGCTCAGGATGTCGCGTCCGAAATTGTCGGTGCCGAAGGGATGGGCCCAGCTGGGCGGCTGCAGCAGGGCGCGATAGTCGAAGGCGGCCGGCTCGTAGGGCGCCGCCAGCCCGGGCGCGACCGCCAGGACCAGGCTGACGCCGAGAATGACGAGGCCGGCGACCAGGGCGGCGGAGGGCCGCCGCCGGGCGCGGGCCGTGGCCAGGCCGACCGTGGTCACGCCTTCACCCGCGGATCGAGCGCGGCCTGCACCAGGTCGGTCGCCAGGAACACCAGCGACACCAGCACCGCCATCGCCAGGGTCAGCCCCTGCACCACGGGGTAGTCGCGGCCGTAGATGCTGTCGATCATCAGCCGGCCGGCGCCCGGGATGGCGAACACCGTCTCGGTGATCACGGCGCCGCCGATCAGCGTGCCGATCGACAGGCCGAACAGGGTGACGGTCGAGATCAGGGCGTTGCGCAGCACGTGCCGGCCCAGCACCAGCCGCGGCGCCAGGCCCTTGGAGCGGGCGAAGTCGACATATTCCGCGCCCAGCACCTCGATGATCGAGGCGCGCAGGTTGCGCATCAGCACGGCGGACAGGCTCAGCGCCAGGGTCAGGGCCGGCAGGAACAGGTGCCAGACGCGGTCGGCCCAGTCGTCGCCATAGCCGCCGACCGGGAACCAGCGCAGCCCGGCGGCGAACACGGTCAGCAGCACCAGGCCGAGATAGAAGATCGGCATCGACAGCCCGACCTGGAAGGCGCCGCGGATCGCGGTGTCGGCCGCCCGCCCGCGCCGCATCGCCGCGGCGAAGGCGAGCGGCACCGCCATCAGCAGGGCCAGGATGGCGGCGAAGCCGGTCAGCGCCAGGGTGACCGGCATACGCTCCAGGATCAGGCGCATCACCGGCACCTTGAGATGGATCGAGGTGCCGAGATCGCCCTGCACGATCCGCTGCAGGAACAGCAGGAACTGCGTCGGGATCGACCGGTCGAGGCCGAGCTGGGCGTTCAGCCGCGCCACGTCGGCATCCGTGGCGCGGTCGCCCAGCATGGCGCTGGTCGGGTCGCCCGGCAGCAGCCGGACCAGCACGAAGATCACCACCAGGACGAAGAACAGGGTCGGGACCAGCTGGATCAGCCGCTTGGCCACGTGGTTCAGATTCACCGGCGCGCCTCCTGTCCCGGCGGTCGGGCGGCGTCCCGCATCACTTCGTCAGATAGGCCCCGGCGAAGATGTTGTTGCCGAGCGGGATCTGGACGAAGCCCTGCACGTTCTTGCGCAGCGCCACCGGATAGGGCGTCTCGTACAGGTACAGGATCGGGCCGGACTCGGCGTAGATCTTCTGGATCCGGGCGTATTGCTCGGCCCGCTTCTTGGCGTCGCTCTCCTTCTGGGAGGCCTCGAACAGCGTGTCGACCTCCTGGTTCTTCCAGCCCGAATGCAAAGCGTCGATCACCGGCGAATAGGCGAAGTAGGAGGTGATCTGGCTGGGGTCGTTGATGTCGTTGGTCCAGGCCGACATCCGCATCGAGAAGTCGCCCTTGCGGTAACGATCGGTCAGGGTGGCGTTGTCGACCTGCTCGATCTCCAGCTTCACGCCGATCGCGGCCCACATCTGCTGCACCGCGGCGCCGATGCCGAGCTGGTCCTGGTTGCCCGGCAGCGCCATCACCTTGGTGCTGAAGCCGTCGCCGAAGCCCGCCTCCTGCAGCAGCTGCTTCGCCTTGGCGGCGTCGTAGGGGTACAGCGGCGTGTCGCCGGAATGGTACAGCGTGGTCGACGACATGAAGGAGGTCTGCGGCGTGCCGACGCCATGGGTCACGATCTGGATGATCGCATCCTTGTCGACGGCGTAGTTCAGCGCCTGCCGCACCTTCTCGTTGGCCAGCGGGTTGTCGCTGCCGTCGGTCAGCTTCGGCCGGACGTTCATGGTGACGAACTGCACCCGGGTCGACGGGTACAGCTGCATCTGCAGGTCGGCATCGCCCTTCAGCTCGGCGACCCGCGCATAGGGGATGAACTCGGCGCCGTCCAGCTCTCCCGACTGCAGCTTCAGGATGCGGGTGGCGTCGTCCGGGATGATCTCGAAATCGACCGCGTCGAGATAGGGCAGGGGCTTCCCGTCCTCGCCCGGTTTCCAGTAATGGGGGTTGCGCACCAGCCGCATCGACGACCCGCGCTCCCACTTGTCGAACATGAACGGGCCGGAGCCGACCGGGTGCTCGGCGAAGGCGTGCGCCTTCTCGGCGTCGGTGGCGCCCGGCGTGGCCTCGAAGGCGGCTTTCGGCAGGATCGCGGTGTTGAAGGTCGACAGCGCGGCGATGATCGTCGGGTCCGGATGCTGCAGCTTCAGCACCACGGTCGTCGGGTCCTGCACCGTAACCTCTCCGATCGAGGCGATCAGGCTGTTCCAGATGCCGTTCTTCGGGTTGCGCGCCCGGTCCAGCGACCATTTCACGTCCTCGGCCGTGATCGGCTTGCCGTCCGAGAATTTGGTGCCCTCGCGCAGGGTCAGGGTGACCGACAGGCCGTCATCGGAGACCTTCCAGGCGGTGGCCAGGCCGGGTTCCACCGACGTCCCGTCGGCCGATGGCTGCAGCAGCGTGTCGTAGAGATTGGTCAGGATCCAGATGTCGACATTGGCGTCGTTCAGCACCGGGTCGAGGAACAGGCTGTCGGCATAGCGCCCGTAGCGCAGCTCGCCGCCGCGCTCGACCGCCAGCGCCCCCGCGCTGGTCCCTGCCAGCAAAACCGCCGCCACGGCTGCTTTCAGCAGCATCCTCATCGCGACCTCCACTGTTGATTGAAGCCCTCCCGGGTCGCCATGTGTTCTGGCGCATTAGAACGCTAGCGCCATGGCGACGAAGGAGTCAATCGACGTCGGGTGCGCTGGATACCGAAACAATCGCAATAGCTTGGGTGGAATCTGGAAACCGCGTTGCCGTCACTCGAATGAGTGTGCTAGTGGACTGATACAGGAGAAGTCTCGCCCCATGAAGCTGCAGATCGACCGCGAGCTGCCGGTGCCCCTCGGGCTCCAGGTTAAGGGCCTGATCGAATACGGCATCGCCTGCGGCGAGCTGAGCCCGGGTGAGCGGCTGCCCTCGGTGCGCGAGCTGGCGGAGTCGCTGGCGGTGGCGCCGATGACGGTGGCCCTGGTCTATCGCGGCCTGCGCGAGGCCGGGCTGATCGAGACCCGCCGCGGCCGCGGCAGCTACGTCGCCGAAAGCGGGGAGCCGCGCCGGCGGCCCCGCACCGAGATCACCGAGATCCAGCGCCGGCTCGACCACCTGATCGACGACGCCGTTGCGGTCGGGCTGACGCCGGCCGACCTGACCGGCATGGTCCAGGCGCGCCTCGCCCGGCGCCGGCCCCGGCGACGGGTCCGCACCGTCGTCATGCTCGGCCTGTTCCACGACGCCACCCGCGCCTATGCCGGGGCGATCCAGGCCCGATTGCCGGACGGCACGGCGGTGCAGCCGCTGACCATGGACGAGCTGCGCGGCGACGGGGCGGCGCGCCGCCAGGCGGCGGAGGCCGAGCTGGTGGTGACCTTCCCCAACCGCCAGCGCGAGGCCGCGGCGCTGCTGCCGGACAGCCGGGTGGTGGCGATCCGCTTCATCCCGTCGGAGGAGACGCGGCGGGCCCTGGCCGGGCTGGATCCGCTGGCCCGGCTCGGCATCGCCTCGCGCTTCGCCGATTTCCTGCCGATCATGAAATCCGGGGTGCAGCGCTTCGCCCCGCATGTCCGCCAAGTCGCCGGCGCCGCGCTGGGCACCCCAGCGCTCGACACCGTGGTCGACCAGTCCGACGTCATGGTGCTGTCGACCGGGGCTGAGAGCGTGCTGCCCCGGCTGCGCCCCGGGGTCAGGGCGATCGAATACCGGCACAGCCCGGACCCGGTGGATATCGACCAGCAGATCGTCCCGTTGCTCTCGCCCGTGGCTGAGGGCATCGCCGAACCGCAGGAGGCCGTGCCATGAAGATCAGCGAGATGAACTGGAGCCAGGTCGAGGCCTGGCTGCAGCGCGACGACCGCGCCGTGCTGCCGCTGGGCAGCACCGAGCAGCATGCGGGCTTGAGCCTGTCGGTCGACAGCATCCTCAGCGAGCGGGTCGGGGCCGAGGCGGCGGAGCCGTTGGGCGTGCCGGTGTTCCCGGTCGTCGCCTATGGCATCACCCCCTATTTCCTGGCCTATCCCGGCACGGTCAGCCTGCGGGTCGAGACCTATGCCCGGCTGGTGTACGACATCCTGGACAGCCTGCACCGCGCCGGCTTCCGCCGCATCCTGATCGTCAACGGCCATGGCGGCAACCAGCCGGCCCAGTCGGTGGCGACCGAATGGATGACCGACCATCCGGGCACCGCGGTGAAGTTCCACAACTGGTGGAACGCGCCGGAGACCTGGGCCAAGGTGCAGGCGATCGACGCCCAAGCCTCGCATGCCTCCTGGATGGAGAACTTCCCCTGGACCCGGCTGGCTGGGGTCGACCAGCCGACCCAGCGCAAGCCGATGATCGATTTCGCCCGGATGCGGGTGATGGATCCCGAGGCGGTGCGGCGCTATCTCGGCGACGGCAATTTCGGCGGCTACTACCAGCGTGCCGATGAGGAGATGCAGGCGATCTGGGACGTGGCGGTGGCCGAGACCCGGGCCCTGATCGAAGGGCCCTGGGCATGAGAGACTCTCCGCCGATCCTGATCTGGGGCGCCGGCGCCATCGGCGGCACGGTCGGCGCCGCCCTGCTGCGCGCCGGGGTGGATGTGCTGTTCGTCGACCAGGTTGCGGAGCATGTCGCGGCGATCAACGCGCGCGGCCTGCGCATCACCGGGCCGATCGCCGAGTACATAGTGCCGGCCCGCGCGGTGACGCCGGACGCGGTCGAGGGCGAATTCGACCGCATCTTCCTCTGCGTCAAGGCGCACCATACCGAAGCGGCGATCGAGGCCGCGGCGCCGCATCTGGCCCGCTGCGGCTATGTCGCCTCGTTGCAGAACGGGCTGAACGAGCGGGTGATCGCCGCGAAGATCGACAAGGCCCGCACCCTCGGCTGCTTCGTCAATTTCGGCGCCGACTACATCGAGCCCGGCGTGATCCTCTACGGCGGCCGCGGCGCGGTCGTGGTCGGCGAGCTGGACGGCGACCGCACGCCGCGGATCGAGCAGCTGCACGGCCTGCTGCGCCGGTTCGAGCCGCAGGCGGTGCTGACCGACAACATCTGGGGCTATCTCTGGGGCAAGCTGATCTACGGCGCTCTGCTGTTCGCCACGGCCGTGACTCCGGACTCGATCGCCGACGTGCTGGCGGCGCCGCGCTATCGGCCGATCCTGACCCGGCTGGGGCTGGAGGTCGGCGCCGTCGCAGCGGCGGCGGGGATCCGGCCGGAGTCGTTCAACGGATTCGACTCGATGGCGTTTCGCCCCGGCGCGCCGGCGGAGGCGACCACCAAATCCTTCGACGACATGGTGGTGCACAACCGCAAATCTGCGAAAAGCCATTCCGGCATCTGGCGCGACCTGGCGGTGCGCCGCCGGCCGACCGAGGTCGACGCCCAGCTCGGCCCGATCGTGGAGATCGGGGCGCAGCACGGCGTGCCGACACCGATCACGGCGCGGCTGATCGCTCTGGTGCACGACATCGAGGCCGGGCGGCGCGAGATGGCGCTGGCCCTGCTGGACGAGCTGGATACCGTTTCCGCCTGAGCGGGAGGCGAGGATGACGCAGGACTTCACCGGCCGGACCGTGATCGTGACCGGCGCGGCCCACGGTTTCGGCCGGGCGATAGCCGCCGCCTTCGCCGGGCGCGGCGCGCGGGTCTGGGCCTGCGACGTGCTGGCGGAGGAGCTGGCCGGGACCGGACGGCTGATCGGGGCCGAGGGAGCGGTCCGCACCGTCGACGTCACCGACCGCAGTGCGGTCCAGGCGCTGGTGGCGGAGGCCGAGGCTGCATCGGGCGCGGTCGACGTGCTGGTCAACAATGCCGGCGGTGTGCTCGGCCAGGTCGGCCGGCCGATCGAGGAGATCGGTCCGCAGGCCTGGCAGGCGATCTTCGACGTCAACCTGTCCGGCGCGTTCTGGTGCGCCCAGGCGGTGGCGCCGGGCATGAAGCGCCGCGGCGGCGGCCGCATCGTCAACATCTCCAGCGGCGCCGGGCTCGGCGTCAGCCTGACCGGGATCCAGGCCTATGCCAGCGCCAAGGCCGGGCAGATCGGCCTGACCCGCCAGCTGGCGCATGAGCTCGGGCCCTGGGGCATCACCGTGAACAACGTCGCGCCCGGCTTCGTCCGCTCCAACCCGACGACAGAGCTGCAATGGGAGGCGATGGGCGAGGCGGGCCAGGCCCGGCTGATGGGGTCGATCGCGCTGCGGCGGCTCGGCACGGTCGATGACATCTCCGCTGCTGTACTGTTCTTCGCTTCCGACGCGGCCGGCTGGATCACCGGTCAAGTGCTGAGCGTCGACGGAGGAAAGTGAACCCGTGCGGCACCCGTTTGCCCGCGCCGCGGTTCGGTTTAAAAACGTGCACCGTCCCTGTTCGCGGCAAAGGCCGTGCCTGCCTGTGGGCCGTCGCCTCGTGATGGTTGTTGCCGATCAGCATCAGCCTGATCGGCAGGTGGCAGGCTGGTTTGGTCGGAGAAGAGGGATTCAAGTGTAGTTGGCCGCGGGTCCAGGATTTGAACCTGCGTCGGTCCCAGGACTCGAGGGTAGCGGACAGAGGTAGGTCTCGCCAACCCAAGCGGCGGCGACACGCCTGCGCTTGCTTCGACCTCAGCCTCGGGAGGTGCGGCATCGGCCCTACATTGATTGCCTTGCCCCAGCGATTTCTCAACGAGCCTGTTTCCGCTCTGTCAGGTGGCGACGACCCTCGTTCAGGATCTGCTCGACCCCTTCTGATCGGCGAACCCGTTGCTCAAGTTCGTCAACAAGGGCCTGAACGTCTTCAGAGTACGTGCTATGGCCGTGCAGGTTCCGGTGCAGTTGAAGCGCCAGAATCTCCGTCTCGGTGAGGGCATAGCTTCGGCGATAGGGCATGACTTGGTGCCTCCCGTCACGATTATGCAACAGTCCGATCAATACCATCCGAGTGTGACATCGACATTAGGACCATAGGTCCGCTGCTCGCTGACGCGGTGGCAGAGGGAGCACCCAAAGCCCCATGTTGTGGCAGGCAATCGACCTCCTGCCGGCCACGTCCGCAGTGGCTTGAGCCCGTGTGGAAGCACCTGGGCAACGATCGCTGGCCCGGAGGGTCAGCCGACATAGAATGATCGAAGTGAGCAGGGGCGATTCCTAGAAGTCGATGGCGGCGCCGGAGACGACCTCCCTCACGATCGAGGTCAGCCGGGTCCGCTGCGAGTGGAGGAGGCGATCCAATTCCTGGATAGCTTGGTGCGCCGAGCTTCCCTTGAGAGCGGCGACCAGGGCGCTGAGCTGTTCCCGGACCTGGCCGGCATGCCTCGAGCCGCAGTCGATGAGACGGACATATCGTGTCCGCTCGTTGCATTGCCGCGTCAGCCTGACGAGCTCGCGATTGAGCGACATGCGGGCGATCTGCTCATGGAGACGTTCCAGCTGGATGCACAGCAAGCGTGTGGCGTCGGACGCAGCCATGTCGGCGTCCTGTCCGAAAAGAGGCGCCGCCGAGAAATCGTCCTTCCGCGCTTCGAGCGAGCTGCGCAGCACCATGTGCAGAAGGCCGTACAGGTCGTCGATCTCGTGCAGATCCGGGATCTTGGTGAAGAAGCCCCGGTTCGGCTGGGTGGTGATCAGCCCCTCGTCGGTCAGCCGGATCAGCGCTTCGCGGACAGGGGTGACGCTGACCTTCAGAGTGGTCGACAGCTCGTTGATGTGCAGATGCTCACCGGGACGGAACTGGAAATCGACCACCAGCTCCTTCAGCTTCGAATAGACCGAGGCCACCTTCCGGGTCTCGACGCCGTAATACATGTCGGTTCACTCCGCGGGGCAGGCCATCGCTCCGGGGGCGCCGGCAAGGGCCGGGTCGCGCTGGAAGCGATCGACTCGAAAGGGGGCGACGGGCAGGGAGGCGGTCCCGTCGAGCGCGAGTTCGGCGAGGATGCGGCCGATCACCGGGCCGAGCTGGAAGCCGTGCGCGGAGAAGCCGAAGGCGTGGAACGCCCCCGGCGCCGCGGCGCTGGGGCCCAGCACGGGCAGCCCGTCGGGGGTGAAGCCCTCGATGCCGGACCAGAAGCGCACGATCGACGCCCGCGCCATGATCGGGAACAGCGCCGCGGCATTGCCGGCGGCCCGGGACAGGGCGCGGACATCGATCGTCGCGGCGTTGCTGTCCAGGTCGACCGGGGCCCGGTGGCCGCCGCCGATCAGGACGGTGCCGTTCTCGAACTGCTTGAAGGACAAGGCGCGCCCGGCGGCACCGACCACCGGCCCTACGAAGCGCGGCATCCGGGCCGTGACCATCATCATCGATCCGTTCGCCGTCAGCGGCACGGCATCGCCGAGCGCCGCCGCCAGCCGTTCGCCCCAGGCGCCGGCGCAGTTGAACAGCAGGGCCGAATCGTGCCGCTCGCCCCCCGGCGGTCACGCGCCAGCTGGCGCCATCCGGGCGGGTCACCGCCGTGACCGCGGCGCCCTCGATGATGCGCACGCCTTCGCCTTCGGCCGCGCGCCGGAACGCCGTCGTGGTCCGGAACGGGTCGGCGAAGCCGTCATCGGCGACGTGCAGCCCGCCCAGGCAATGCGGCGCGACTTCGGGCAGCAGCCGATCCGTCCCGCCTGGTGTTCATCGACGAGACCTGGGCCAAGACTAACATGGCGCCGCTCCGGGGCTGGGCGCCGCGCGGCCAGCGGCTCAAGGCCAAGGTGCCGCACCGCCGCTGGAAGACCATGACCTTCCTGGCGGCGCTGCGGCAGGACCGCGTCGATGCTCCCTGGCTCCTCGACGGGCCGATCAACGGCGAACGCTTCCGCCTCTATGTCGAGCAGGTGCTCGTCCCCACCCTCCGCCCGGGTGACGTCGTGATCCTCGACAATCTCGGCTCGCACCGCGGCAAGGCCGTCCGCCAGGCCATCCGGAACGCCGGCGCCAAGCTCTTCTTCCTGCCGAAATACTCCCCCGACCTCAATCCGATCGAGTTGCTCTTCGCCAAGCTCAAACACCTCCTGCGCAAAGCCGCCCGCCGCACCGTCGACGCAATCTGCGACGCCATCGGCACCATCCTCGACACTGTCACTCCGCAGCAGTGCCGCAACTTCTTCGCCCAAGCCGGATATGACCTCAGATAAATTCATCCCGCTCTAGGCCGGGCTGCCGTCCCGCACCGGCAGGGCGAAGCGCCGGCGCAGACCCACCCCGGCCGCCAGCGTGGCGCCCGCCGCCAGGAAGCTCGCCTCCAGCCCGCCGGCGGCAGCGATCTCGCCCCAGATCACGCTGCCGACGGCCAGGCCGCCGAAGGCGCAGGTCATGTAGGCGGACAGGGCCCGGCCGCGCAGCTCGGGCTGCGCCGACAGCTGCATGGTGGTGTTCAGCGTCGACAGCATGGCGATCCAGCCGATGCCGGCGAGGCCCAGCAGCGCCATGGCGGCGGCGGCCGGCGGCGCGGCCGACAGGCCGGCCAGCACCGCGGCGAAGAGCAGGCTGGCGCCGCTCAGCACCGTTTCCGGCGGCCAGCGCCGGCGCAGTCCGGCCAGCAGCACCGCCCCGGCCACCGCGCCCGCGCCGAAGGCCCCGAGCAGGAGGCCGTACAGCAGGGCGCCGCCGGCCAGCCCCGAGCGGGCCAGGACCGGCAGCAGGGCCAGCACCGCGCTGGCCGGGATGCCGACCGCCACGGCGCGGACCAGCACCGCCCGCAGAACCGGGCTGGCCAGGATCGAGCGCACCCCGCTGCGCAGCATCGCCCGGTCGCCTCCCCGGCCCGGGCGGGCGGCCGGCCGGCGCAGGCGGCGCAGCAGCACGGCGATCAGCACCAGCGAGGTCAGGACGTTGATCAGGAAGGCCGGGGCGGCGCCGAGCGTCGCCACCACCATGCCGCCGACGAAGGGGCCGACGACCCGCGACAGGTTGAAGCCGACGCTGCTGAGGACGACGGCAGCCGGCACCTGCGACGCCGGTACCAGGTCGCAGATCGCGGCCTGCCAAGCCGGCCCGCGGATGGCGATGCCGGCCCCGATCAGGAAGGTCAGGATCAGGATCGCCGGCGGCGTGGCGATGCCCTGCAGCACCAGCCCGGCCAGGACCAGGGCGGCGACGGCGCTCCAGCTCTGCGCCAGAAGCTGGACCAGCACCCGGTCGCGCCGGTCGGCCAGGACGCCGCCGACCAGCGAGAACAGGACGACCGGGGCGGAGCTGGCGGCCTGCACCAGCGCGACCTGGTCGGCCCCGCCTTCGACCAGCAGCCAAGCGGCGCCGACGGTCTGCGCCCAGGCGCCGATATTGGCGATCATGGTCGCGATCCACAGCGACCGGAAGGCCCCGGACCGCAGCGGTGCGCAGGCCGCCCGCAGTGCCGCCGTCACGCCGCTTCGGCGCCCATGACGGTGCGCGGGCCTCCGGTCAGGGTCTCATGGATGCTCTGCGCCACATAGAGGTCCAGCACCGGCAGCCCGACGCAGGTCAGCAGCGCCGGCCGGCGCCAGGCGGCGCCCTGGCCGGCCATGGCCTGCCAGGCGCTCAGGATCTGGTAGCGCCCGGCCTCGGCCTCCAGCGACCGGCCGGAGCGGGAGAAGTACAGCGCCAGGCTCTGTGAGTTGCGGTGGCTGACCGAATGCACGTCGTCGCACATCACCGTGCCGCTCTCGAGCATGCTGCGGATCAGCGCCGGCGGGGTCTCGTCGCCGCCGAGATGCAGCACCACCGCCTCCGGCCCGATCGACGCCGCGTCGAACACCGGCTCGCGGGCATTGGACGCCGTGACCACCAGCCGGCAGGCCGGCAGGCGACCCTCGTCCGCCACCGCGATGACGGGGAAGGCAGTGCGGGCGGACTGCTCCGCGGCGAAGGCGGCGGCGCGCTCCGGCGTCCGGCTCTTGACGTAGACCGCGGCGATCCGCGGGCCGTGATGCGCCTGCAGGTCGGCGACCAGCTTCTCCGCCACCGCGCCGGCCCCGAACAGGAAGACGGCGAAGGAGGGCAGCCCGGCCAGGAACAGGTCGACGGCGATCGAGGCATAGGCGCCGGTGCGCGCGGCCGAGATCTCGGTACCGTCATAGACCGCCAGCGGCTGCATCGTCAGCTTGTCGAACAGCAGGATGGTCGAGCGCGACCGCGGCAGGTTGAGCAGGCGGTTATAGGCGTTGGAGCCGACGATCTTCACGCCGCCATAGCGGTCGTTGACACTGACCAGCGCGCTCAGCTTCCAGTTCAGCCGCTCCTGGGTGAAGCGGCTGTCCAGCGCCGAGGATTGCAGCAGCTCCAGCAGCTCGGGCTCACCCGGCTGCAGCACCACCTTCTCGCCATAGGCCGTGCCGGCGGCGACCGCCTTCAGCGCCGCACGCACCAGCCGCCCGACATGGGCCGGGTCCAGCGCGGCCGGTCGCGGCGGCTCGATCGGGTCGCCGGCGAGGCGCAGGGGCGGCAAAGCGGGCGGGGCCGCCGGCAGGCGCAGGGTCGGATCGTAAAGGCCGAGACCGGTCATGTCTCACTCCCGAGCGTGAAGGCAGAAATCCTGTCGGCGTACGCGAAGTTCAGAAAAGTCGTTCGATCGATTCGGATAGATTCCAGATTGCATTTCGAGAGTCAATATAGTGAAAGATGAATTTATTCTTAATATTTGATTCTACTTTAATCTATGACGACGAATGAGTGGACTTGTTTCCGAAAGCTTTATTGAGGTGAGCTAGGCCGGGACGAGTATCTCCTGACATTCGCGCCAGCTGCGGGCGATGTGGTGGGCGCCGGCCTTGCGCAGCCGGCCCGGCGTGCCCGCATCGCAATGGCCGCCGCCGGTGAAGCCGATCACGGTCATGCCGGCCGCCCGCGCGGCGGTGACGCCGGCGACGCTGTCCTCGACCACCAGGCAGCGGCCGGGCGCGACGCCGAGGCGGGCGGCGGCGAACAGGAACAGGTCGGGGGCCGGCTTGCCGCACTCGACCTGCGAGGCGCTGAACACATGCGGCGCGAACAGGTCGTACAGCCCGGTTCGCGTCAGAGTCTGGCGCAGGCGATCGGGCGAGCTGCTGGAGGCGACGCAGCGCCGCATCTCCAGCGCCAGCACGGCATGGCGCACATCGGGCAGGGCCGCCAGCTCCTGCTCGAAGGCCGCGGCCAGGCGGGCCGACAGCCGCGCGTCGAAATCCTCCGGCAGCCTCCGCCCGGCCTCGCGTTCCAGCGTCGCCCGCATCCCGGCCTGCGACATGCCGACGAAGCGCCGGCGGACCTCGACGACGCTGAGCGGGAAGCCGGCGGCGGTGAACATCTCGGCATCGACCTCGCAGGCGATCACCTCGCTGTCGATCAGGACGCCGTCGCAGTCGCAGATCAGCAGGTCGAAGCCGGGCCTCATCGCGCCACCGCCAGCACCGGCCGGCGCATCTCGATCACGCCGGACCCGCCGCCCAGCTCGGCCCGCTCCTCGGCCACGACATCCTCCTCGCGGCCCGGCTCGACGCTGTGGACGACGACGTCGCCGTCTTCCAGCAGCAGCACGTCATAGGTCGGCCGGCGGTCGACATAGAGCGCCCGCAGGCCCTGCAGCTCGACGTCGATCGGGTGGCAGGTGCCGCGATTGGCGCTGAAGGACACGCCGCCGCGCTGGCCGGACAGGCCGACATGGCAATGGCCGAAGGCCAGGTGCCGCACCCGTCCGCCGGCACCGCGCAGCAGGGCCATCAGCTCGGCGCCGTTGGCCAGCAGCATGTGGCCGAAATACTCGACGCCGATGGCGAAGGGCGGGTGGTGCAGGAACACCGTCACCGGCCTATCGCCGCTGTCCGCCAGCCGGTCGGCGATCCAGCCCAGCCGGTCGCGGCACAGGATCCCGGCGCCGGGCTGGCCCTCGTCCAATGTGTCGAGGAACATCAGGCACGTGCCGTCGAGATCCAGGACCGACTGGACGTAGCCATGCGGGTCGCACTCCGCCTCCGGGAAGGCGGCCCGGAACGCCGCCCGCCGGTCGTGGTTGCCCAGCAGCAGCCGCACCGGCACCCGAAGCGCGGCCAGGATGCCGCGCAGCCGCTCATAGGAGGCGGCGTCGCCGGCATCGGTCAGGTCGCCGGTGACGACGCAGAGATCGGCATCGGCGTGGCGGTCGTTGATCGAGGCGATGCAGGCCCTGAGCCGGCTCTCCGGCTCGAACCCCACGACGCGCCCGCCGGGCGGGCAGAGATGGAGGTCGGTGAGGTGGATGATTTTGCGCATGGTATCCGCCCGGCGGTGATGGATCGGGGATCGGTCAGTTGGTCAGGATCGTGTCGGTGGCCGCGACCAGCTGGGACAAGCCTTCCTCCGGCGTCACCGAGCCGCGCATGATCGCGGACAGGATCGCCTTCTGCTCGTCCCAGATGCCGACGCTCTTGTTGCCCGGATAGCCGGCCCAGGACCGGGCGATCGGCCACTGCTTCATGCTGGTGGTCCAGTCCGGGTTGCGGGCGTAGTGGTCGCCGAGATATTCGGGTTTGGTGACCTGCAGGTTGGTCGGCATGTAGCCCGAGCCGAGCACGGCGATGGTCTGGCCCTCGGGCCCGGTGGCGAATTTCAGGAACTCCCACGCCGCCTTCTGCTTCGCCGGATCCTTGGTCAGGATCACCGCGGCGTTGCCGCCGGTCGGCAGGCCGCCCTTGGCCTTGTCGGCGATCGGATAGGGCGCGGTGCCGAATTTGAACTTGCCGCCGATCGCGTCGCCCATGCTGCGGACCTCGGCGGTCGAGCCGATGAAGATCCCCAGCTTGCCGGCGGCGAATTGCTGGATCGCCTGGTCCTCGTTCAGGAACGGCATCTCGGTCTCGGCGACGAAACGGCGTGCGAGCTCCACCGCCTTGCGCCCGGCCTCGCCGCCGAACGCCACCTTCCGGGTCTGCGGGTCGATCACCTGGCCGCCGAAATTGTCGACCAGCGCCTGCCACAGCCAGTCGTCGCCCCACTCGTCGACGGCATAGGACATGCCGTCGGCGTCGCTCGACGCCTTGATCTTGCGGGCCAGGTCGATGATGCCGTCCCAGTCGGCCGGGAAGGCGTCGGGATCGGCGCCGGCCTTGGCGATCAGGTCGCGGTTGAAATAGACGATCGGGGTCGAGGCGTTGAACGGCAGGCCCCACTGCTTGCCGTCGACCTGGCCGAGTGCCAGCACGTTCGAGCTGTAGTTCGTGGTGGTCCAGGCGGCGCCTTCGGCTTGCATGAAGCCGTCCAGCGGCACGATCTCGCCGCGCGGCTGCAGCGTGCGCACCAGCTCCGGCAGCGTGTTGTAGGCGGCGTAGTAGACGTCCGGCAGGGTGTCGGTCATCGCCGCGCGCACGACCCGCTGATGCGCGTCGCCATAGCTGGCGGCCGGGGCCTGGAACTCGATCCGGATGTCCGGATGGGCCTTCATGAAGGCCTCGGCGATCGGCTCGTGGAAGCGCTTGTGCGACGGCCAGGCGTGCAGCACCTGCAGCGTCACCTGCTCGGCGGCGGCGGGCGCGGCGAGGGCCGCCCCCAGAACGAGCGCGGCGGAAAGACCGGTCCAGATCCGTTTCATGAGGATGCTTCCCTGTTGTGGACGACCGGTCTCATCGCAGGCCGGTCATGGCGATGCCGCGGATGAACTGGCGCTGCGCGGCGAAGAAGGTGGCGACCAGCGGCGCGGTGACGATCAGCGCGGCGGCCATCAGGGCGCCGTAATTCGCCCCCAGCTCGCCGTCGCGGAAGAACAGGAGGCCGAGCGGCGGGGTCGCCATGTCGGTCGAGGAGACCACGATCATCGGCCAGAACAGGTCGTTCCAATGGGCGGTCGCCGAGAACACGACGAAGGCGGCGATCGCCGGCCGGGCGCTGGGGACGACCAGCCGCAGCAGGATCTCCAGCTGGGTCAGCCCGTCCAGCCGCGCCGCCTCCAGCACCGCGTCGGGATAGCCGCGGAAGTGCTGGCGCAGCAGGAAGATGGCGAAGACCGACAGCAGGAAGGGCAGCATCAGCGCGGCGTAGCTGTCGAGCAGGTGCAGCTTGGCCAAGCCGAGATACAGCGGCAGCATCGGCACCTGGACCGGGATGCACAGCGCCAGCAGGACCAGGCCGAACAGCAGGCGGCGGCCGGGGAAGCGCAGCTTGGCCAGGGCATAGGCGCAGGGGATGGCGACCAGCAGCTGCACCGCGACGATGCCGCCGACCACGACCACCCCGTTCAGCAGCAGCCGCAGCATCGGCACGGACGTCACCGCCTGGCGGATGTTGTCGATCGCCGCCCCGGCGTCGGTCGGCAGACCGAAGGGCTCGGACAGCACATCAGCCGGCGGGCGCAGCGCGGTCAGCGCCATCCAGGCGAAGGGCAGCAGCACCATGGCGGCCGCGGCGATCAGCACCAGATGGCCGAGCAGCGGGCCCAGGGCGCGCCGGGCCGAGGCGAGGGGGAGGGCGCTCATGAGTAGTGGATCCGGCGGTCGGCGATGGCGACCTGCAGCAGCGAGATCGCGACGATGATCGTGAGGAACACGACGGACAGGGCGGCACCCAGGCCGATGTCGAGCTGCTGGTAGGCGGTCTGGTAGATCCGGTACAGCAGCACGTCGGTCGACCCCATCGGGCCGCCGCGGGTCAGCGCCGCCACCGAGTCGAACACCTGGCAGGCGGTGATGCAGGAGGTGACGGTGACGAACAGCGCTGTCGGCGCCAGCAGCGGCCAGGTGATCCGTCCGAACCGTTCGACGCCGCGCAGGCCGTCGAGGGCGGCGGCGTCATACACGTCGCGCGGCAGCGAGGCGAGGCCGGCCAGGAACAGGATGACGTTGAAGCCGATCAGCTGCCAGGCACCGACGGCGGCGAGCGAGAAGATGGCGACCGAAGGGTTGGTCAGGAAGTCTATCCGTGCAAAGCCGAGCTGCTGCAGCCAGCCGTTGATCGGGCCGATGCGGCCATGCAGCAGGAACTGCCAGACGAACGCCATGGCGACGAAGGTGCTGGTGACCGGCAGGAAGAACACGACCTCGTAGACATGGCGCAGCCGGCGCCGCGCCTGGATCAGCAGGGCCAGACCCAGGCCGATGCCGACGGCGGCCGGCACCACCAGCCCGACATAGGTCGCGGTGTTCACCAGGGCTCGGCGGATGGCGGGGTCGCTCCACAGCCGGGCATAGTTGGCGCCGCCGACGAAGCGGGTGTCCGCCTGCCCCAGGCTGTAATCGGTCAGGCTCAGTGCCAGCACCACGGCCAGCGGCACCAGCACGATCGCCACCAGCAGCAGCGTGGCCGGCAGCGCCAGGCACCAGCCCTGCAGCGCCTCCCGCCGCGGCATGCGGCGCTTCGGCATGGTCGCTGTGGCGAGCGGATGCGCCGTGGCCGTCATGACGCCGCCGCCCTTCCGGCCTCGTGGCCGATCATTACAATGGCAGGAACGCGGTCGCCAGCGCCGTCGAAGACCAGTGGAGCCCCCATGGCCATGTGCAGGGCCACCTGCTCCTGTGGTGCCAACGACAGGGCATCGTGCAGCCTTGCCTGGCCGACCCGGACACTTAGGGTCAAGTTCGGTTGTGTGGCCAAAGACAGCTGTATCATGGCTTCATGGCCGAGATGCTCGACATGACGGACAGACCCAACCAGATTGTCCGGCGCTGCCGCATCCTGACCGATCCGCCGGTACTCCAAATGCTCCGGCCGAATTGCGATAACCAAATCGCTGCCGGCGCTGTTCGGAACGCGCAGCGGTTGGAACTGCCCCAGGACAATCAACCGACCGTCGGAGTCGGTCGTCGCTGGCAAAACATTTATCGCCGGTGTGCCAATAAACTTCGCGATATCGAGATGCCGCGGATCACCATAGATCTGAGACGGCGTCCCGATTTGAGCGACCCGGCCGTTCAACATCACGGCGATGCGGTCGGCCATGGTCATCGCTTCGGTCTGGTCGTGGGTGACGTAGAGGAACGACACCCCAAGCCGCCGCTGCAGCTCGACCAGCTCGACCCGCAGCTCGGTCCGCAGCGCCGCGTCCAGGCTCGACAGCGGCTCGTCCATCAGGAAGATCTGCGCCCGCCTTGCAATGGCGCGCCCGAGCGCGACACGCTGCTTCTGACCACCCGACAACTGGCTCGGACGACGGCCCAGCAACGATTCGATCTGCAGCAGCCGGCCGATCTCGGCCACTTCCTGGCGGATCTTGGCCCAGGCTGTGCGCGCGCCCGGCACGAGATGGCGCGTCAACGGCAGCCGGCTAGCCAGTGACAGCCTCCGGACGGCGAGCGGCGTCGCCAAGTTCTCGAAGACGCTCATATGCGGGTACAGCGCGAAGCTCTGGAACACCATGGCGATGTCGCGCTCATGCGGCGGCAGCTTGTGGATAGGACGGCCATCCAACGCAATCGACCCAGCGTCGGGTTGGTCGAAACCGGCGATCAGGCGTAGCAGGGTGGACTTACCGCAGCCCGAAGGCCCGACCAGGGCGACGAACTCGCCCGGCTCCAGCTCGAGATCGACACCCTGCAGGATATCGCCAGCGTCGAAGCGCTTCCTGACGTCGCGTAGCACGAGAGTCCTAGCTGTCATCCAAACCTCCGAAAGGCTGGAGAAAACACTATCGGAGTTTTGCTGCGATTTCATCACAAAAAAATGGAGCGACACTCCAATTGCCGTTTGACACCGTCGGAATCGGGCCGCAATCTGCCTGGTACGACAGTGCTCGATGCAGTTAGAGCAGCACCTACGGCAGGGATCTGCCGGCATCGTTGCACCGATTTCCGGGTGTCATCCTTGGCCGGTCGTAACGGTCAAAAGGAGCGTCCAGGAATGTCTTCCCCGCAATGACCAAGACAGGGACACGCATCACCATGCCCGCCGTGACCAACGCCGTCGCCCGGCGTGACATCGCCTTCCACATCCACTCTCAAACCAATCCGAAGCTGTTCGAGGAGAAAGGGCCGCTCGTCGTGGCGCGTGGGGAGGGGGCCCGCATCTATGACGGCTCCGGCCAAGTCTATATCGACGCCATGGCCGGGCTCTGGTGTGCCTCGCTCGGGTTCGCCAACGAGCGTCTCGCCGCCGCCGCCACAAAGCAATATTCGCAGCTCGGCTTCTACCACACCTTTTTCCACCGAACGTCGGATGCAGTGGCGAGCCTCGCCGAGAAACTGGTGGAGTTGACCGGGATGGTCGGCGGCAAGGCATATTTTGCGACGTCGGGCTCGGAGGCGAACGAGACCATGGTCAAGCTCGCCTGGATCTATCACACGGTCCGCGGCAAGCCTGCCAAGCGCAAGGTGATCGCCCGCGACCGAGCCTTTCACGGTTCCACTATTGCCGCCGCTTCGATGTGCGGCCTTGAGTTTATGCACCGCGAATTCGGGCTGCCGCTACCGGGTTTCCTGCACACCCTCTGCCCCTCGCCCTATCGGGGCATGTTGGCCGGCGAGGACGAGGCCGCCTTCGTCGAGCGCCTGGCGGCAGAACTCGAAGTCATGATCCTGCATGAGGGCCCGGACACCATTGCGGCGTTCATCGCCGAGCCGATCCATGCGGGCGGCGGCATCATTGTGCCGCCCGCTGGCTACTTCGCGCGCATCCGGGCCGTGCTGGCGAAATACGACATCCTGTGCCTCGACGATGAGATCGTCTGCGGCTTCGGGCGGACGGGCAATTGGTTTGGCAAGGAGACGGTCGGCATGAAGCCCGACATGATCGCCCTAGCGAAGGGATTGTCGTCGGCCCATTTCCCGATCTCGGCGGTTGTGGTGGCGCCCGCGATTTACGACGCACTCTATGAATTCAACCGACAGGGCGGCGCTTTCGGCCACGGCTTCACCAATTCCGGACATCCCGTTGGCGTCGCGGTGGCGACAGAGGCTATTCGTATCTACGAGGAGATGGGGGTTGTCGACCACGTCCGCCGCATGGGAGCGCGGCTGCGCTCGCATTTCGAGGAGATCGGCCGGGTCTCGCCGATCGTCGGTGAGGTGCGCGGCGCCGGCCTGATGCTTGGCATCGAACTCGTAGAGGACAAGGCAACGCGCCGCGCATTCCCTCCGGAGCGCCAAGCTGGTCCCACCTTCGATCGCCTGGCTTATGAGAGCGGTCTAATCGCGCGCTGCATGGGCGACGTGCTCGGCTTCTCGCCTCCGCTAATCGTCGACGAACGAGACGTCGATGAGATCGCGGATCGTTGTGCGGCTAGTCTCAAACGTCTAGAGATTTGCCTGTCGGCGGGCTGACACAAGGCTGTAGCCTGACCGACCGGCGTGGCCATCATGAGCGATGAGCCACAGCGACGATGCGGAGACTCACGGCATGCTTGGCGAACGGGGTGATGTGCCAACTATTGAGGCGGAGGCGTATCCAGCGGAGTTACGGCCGCTGGCGTTCATGGAGCGGAACCTCGACAGCTTCCCGCCCGCTCTCGCCCGCGTGACAAAGTATGTACTCGAGAATCCCGAGAAAGTCGTCCAATACACGCTGCGGGAGCTGAGCAATTTCTCGCGCGCCGGAGAGGCGAGCATCGTCCGCCTCTGCCATATCGTGGGAGCTCCAGGCTTTTCGCAGCTCAAGATCGCGGTCGCCCGCGAGCTTGCGCTGCGCGACGCTGCGGCACCTTCGCGCGACGCGGGAGATTGCGACTCTCAGGAACAGCTTGCGCATCATCTCGCCGCGTCAATCATCGATACAAACGCTGCCTTGGATGGGCGCGCGCTCGACGTCGTCGGCCGGACGCTGCAACGCTGCAACCGTATCGATCTGTTCGGTTCGGGCGTGTCCGGCATCATCGCTGAACTGTTCTCCTATCGTCTGCTGCGGGCGGGTCTGAATGCACATTGTATCCGTGATGCGGTACTTGCTCACGAAGTGGCTAACGGGTTGTCTAACGAGACTGCCGCAATAGCGATCTCGGAGTCCGGTGCGACCCGAGAGACCGTCGAGTTCCTTCAAGCTGCGAGGATGGCGGGGGCCTTCACAATCGCCGTCACTTGCCAGGAGCGGAGCGCGCTTGCCACCCATGCGGAGGCTGTGCTGCTGATGGCAAAGCTCAAGCGCCCGGCCTATGGCGGTCACGTGACGCCAGTGGCACGAGCGGTCTTTGTGGCCGAGGCACTGGCAGCTCGCGTTACCCAAGCCAAGCAGAACTGATAAGTGGAGCGACACCATGGATGAACGCAAAACTGGCTCGATTGGTCCATGAAGTTCACTGAATGCGGACTCTGTTCGGTTACGTGCCCTCCCGTCAGAGACAACGTCCAAGTCGTCGAGGGGACATTGTCAACTTAAGCTGTCGGAGCACGAAGGGCCTGATCCGCCTCAGCCTCAGCCGGCCTGCACGATGTCTCGCTAGCCTGCGAAGGCAGCAGTGCGAAACATTCGAATCGTGCAGCGGGAGATCAGAGGGCGCTGGACGTTGAAGTGATCGTATGCGCGATCGACCCGGACGCGGCCGCCCGGGCCCTGCCCGGCGACACCGCCGCGGTGCTGATCACCCATCTGTTCGGCAACCCGGTGCTGGTGCCGGAGCTGCGGGAAGCGATCCGGGCCACCGGCCGGGTCCGGCTGGTCGACGACTGCGCCCAGTCGATCGCGGTCACCGCCAGCCGCGACGGCGAGGCGCCGCTGGACAGCGACGCGCTGGCCCTGTCGGGCAACGGCGCCAAGCATCTCGGCGCCGGCGAGCTCGGCCTGCTCTGCACCACCGATCCAGGGCTGATCGACCATGTCGACCGGGTGTCGCTGACCAGCTCGGCCCGCAACGGCGAGCGCGTGTTCTCGCCGATGACCGCCGGCTACAACTACCGCCCGAACGTGTTCTCGGCCTCGGTCGCGCTCAGCCGGCTGCCGGAGCTGGACGAGCAGCTGGCCCAGCGCCGCCAGAATGCGGCCGTGCTCGGCGATCGCCTGGCCGGGCTGCCCGGGCTGCTGCCGCTGTACGATGCCGGCCGGCCGCGGAATTCCTTCCTCAACTTTCCGATGCGGATCGATCCCGCCCGGCTCGGCCTGCCGCCGGGGCCGGCCGCCCGCGACCTGATCGTCGAGCTGCTGCAGGCCGAGGGCGTGCCGGTCTGGGTCTGGCTGCGCAAGCTGAAGCCCAGGGAGGCGGCGATGCTCGCAAAAGTGCGTCGCAGAGTGGATCCGGCCGTTCGAACCCGACTGGGTGTCAGTCCACGGCTTCCAGTGCCAACGGCCGAAGCGCTTCATGCACGGCCGAGTGATCTTCCTGGGCGACGCCGCCCATGTGGTCTCGCCCTTTGGCGTCCGCGGCGGCAAAGCCCCGCCGGTGCTCCGGCGAGGCTTTGCTCCGGCCGCCGCCGATCAGGCACAGCCGCCACCATGAACGGACCGGCTGATCCAAACGCGCGATTCCGGACGCCGGATCATTCGTCCCGAATCATCCGTCCATTGTCGGTGCCCGCGATCCGGCTCAGAAATTCTTCCAGTCGCCGCTGGCCTCGAAGGCTGCCGCGGCTTGGTAGATGGCCGCCTCGGCATAGTCCCTGCCGACCAGCATCAGCCCGATCGGAAGGCCGCTGCCGAGGCCGCAGGGCAGGGACATCGCCGGGTGGCCGGTCACGTCGAACTGCGAGGTGTTGCCGATCATCTCGAAGGCCCGGGTGACGATCTCGGTGATCGAGGCGCCCGGCTCCGGCAGCGGCGTCGCCTTGATCGGCAGGGTCGGCATCAGCAGCAGATCGTAGTCGGCGAAGGCGGCGTCATAGGCCGCCTTGATCCGGCGCGCCTGGTTCTGCGCCTTGGCGTAGTAGCGGCCGCGGTAGTGGCTGATGAAGTACTGGCCGGTGAGCATCGAGATCTTGAGGCTCTCGGACAGGTCGTCGGCGCGCTCCCGCCACGCCGCATGCGCGTCGATCAGGCCGACATTGTAGAGGCCCTTCCAGTTCATCCCCATGCCGTTGCCCAGCATCATCTGCCACTGCAGGCCCTCCAGCGCGATCGGCGCCCAGATCGAGGCGGCGACGAGATGCTCCGGGATCGAGATCTCGGCGATCTCGGCGCCGAGCGACCGGAACCGCTCGGCCCCGGCCAGCACCTTCTCCTTCACATCCGCTTCCAGATTGGCGCCGGCGAAACCCTCGGCAACGACGGCGATCTTCATCCCCTTCACCCCGCGGTCGAGCTCTGCGGTGTAGGAGGTGACCCTGGGTGCGTATTGCCGCGGGTCCAGCCCGTCGGGGCCGGCCAGCACCTCCAGCAGCAGGGCGTTGTCCGCCACCGTCGCCGTCATCGGCCCGGTGTGGTCGATGGTGGATTCGATCGGCATCACGCCGGTGTAGGGCACCAGCCCGTGCGTCGGCTTCATGCCGTAGATGCCGCAGAAGGACGCGGGCATGCGGATGGAGCCGCCCTGGTCGCCGCCGATCGCCATGTCGACCGCGCCGGCCGCGACCAGCGCGCCGCTGCCGGAGGAGGAGCCGCCGGCCGAGTAGCCGCGCCGGTGCGGGTTGTGCACCGGCGCCGGCTCGGAGGTGTGGCTGCCGCCGGACAGGCAGAAATACTCGCACACCGCTTTGCCCAGGATGGTGGCGCCAGCGTCGAGCATGCGGGTGACGATGGTGGCATCGATGTTCGGGACATAGCCTTCGAGGGTCGAGGCGCCGTTCATCATCGGCACGCCGGCGAGGCAGACATTGTCCTTCAGCGCCACCGTCTTCCCGGCCAGCTTGCCGCCCGCGGCACCCTTCACCTCGCTCTTCCAGTACCAGGCGTTGAGCGGGTTCTCGGCGGGACCGGGCCGGTAGCCCGGCGTGCGGGGATAGGTCACCGCCGGCACCTCGTCCGGCAGCTCATCGACCACGTCGTAGGCGGCGAAGCTGCTGCCCATCAGCGACAGGTATTCCGCCGCCTGGTCGGCGGTCAGGTGCATGCCGAGGCCGGCCGCGATGTCGACCAGCTGCGGAACGGACGGGCGGGTGACGGCCATTGCTGTGCTCCCCTATCGGGCGTGAGTGAAACGGTGATGCGGGTGGCTACGCCATGCCGACGAACTCGGCGACCAGCTCGGGGTCGCGGAACTGCCCAGGGGCCAGGCTGCCGGTGATCCGGCCCTTCTGGATGGTCAGGATCCGCTGCGACAGCGCGGCGATGAAGTCGAGATTCTGCTCGACCAGGATCAGGGTCAGGCCGCGGCGGGCCCGCAGCCCGTCCAGCGTCTCCACGATCTCCTCGATGATCGAGGGCTGGATGCCCTCGGTCGGCTCGTCGAGCAGCAGCAGCTTCGGCCGCATGCACAGGCAGCGCGCCAGGGCCAGCAGCTGCTGCTCGCCGCCGGACAGGGCGCCGCCGCGCCGGTCGAGCAGGCGCTGCAGCCGCGGGAACTCGGTCAGCACCTCGTCGATCACGGTCCGGTCCTCGCGGGCGGCGGCCATGCCCATCCGCAGGTTCTCCATGACCGACAGGTTCGGGAAGATCTCGCGCCCCTGCGGCACGAAGCCCATCCCGGCCTTGGCGCGGTCGGCGGTCGGCGCCCGGGTGATGTCGCTTCCCTCGAAGCTCACCGTCCCGGCCGTGGCGGGCAGGTAGCCCATCAGGGTGCGCATCAGCGTGGTCTTGCCCATGCCGTTGTGGCCGAGGATGCCGACCGACTCCCCGGCCTCGACCGCGAAGCTGACCCCCGCCAGGATCGGGATGCGGCCATAGCCGCCGTGCAGGCCCTGAACCCTCAGCATCACGCCGCGACCTTCTTGCCGAGATAGACGTCGCGCACCCGGCCGTCGCGCAGCACCGCGTCGACCGTGTCCTCCATCAGCACCCGGCCCTGGTGGAACACCGTGACCGTGCGCGCGATCATGCGGATGAACTGCATGTCGTGCTCGACCACCACCAGCGCGCGGGACTGGTTGATCTCGCGGATCAGCTCGGCGGTGCGCAGCACCTCGTCATGGGTCATCCCGGCCGCCGGCTCGTCCAGCAGGATCAGCTCCGGATCTGCCGCGATCACCGTGCCGATCTCGACCCACTGCCGCTGACCGTGCGACAGCTGGCCGACCAGCGTCCCGGCCTGCGCGGTCAGGCGGATCTTCTCCAGCACCTCGTCGACCACGGCGGCCGTGCGCAGCGGCGTGTGGGTGCGCCGGGCGCCGAGCCAGATGTTCTCGCGCACCGACAGCCCGTTGAACACGTTCGGCACCTGGGTCTTGATGCCGACGCCGAGCCGGGCGATCTGGTGCGGGCTGGCGCCGGCGACCGGCCGGCCGCGGAACATGATCGTGCCGGCGCTGGGGGCCAGCTGGCCGGTCAGCATCTTGAAGAAGGTGCTCTTGCCCGCGCCGTTCGGCCCGATCAGGCAGCGCAGCTCGGCCTCGCGCAGGGTGAAGTCGACCTCGCTGACCGCGGTCACGCCGCCGAAGCGCATGGTCAGGGCCCTGGTCTCGAGCAGGGGGACCGGCGTCGCCATGTCACTCGGCCTCCTTCAGCGCGCCGAGGCTGTCGGCGGCCCGGCCGGCGCGCCGGCGGAGCAGGGCGACCAGCCGGCCGCAGAGATCCTGCACCGTCGGCACCAGCCCGCGGCGCAGCAGCAGCACGAAGGCGATCAGGATGACGCCGAGCACCAGGTTGGCGTTGAACGCCTGCTGCGTGCCGATCTGTGCCACCAGGTACTGGATCAGGACGCAGCCGATCACCGGCCCGATCAGGGTGCCCAGGCCGCCGACCGTGACCCAGATGATGATCTCGGCCGACAGGGCGAGGCTGAAGATCGTCGGGCTGACGAAGGCGCCCCAATTGGCATAGAGGCAGCCGGCCAGCCCGGCGATGCCGCCGCCCACGACGAACACCGCGAGCTTGGTCAGACGCGGGTCGTAGCCCAGCAGGGCGGCGCGGGTCTCGTTCTCGCGGATCGCCACCGCCACCCGGCCGAAGCGGCTGGCCAGCAGCAGCCGCAGCAGGACGTAGACCAGGATCAGGGCGCCGCCGGTGACGAACCACAGCTCCTCCGGGTCGAGGAGATAGTCCGGGTTGCCCGGCGCGTTCAGGCCGGGGATCGACGGCATGCCGTTGAAGCCGCCCAGCGCCGCCGTGCCGATGCGGTACTCGTCGCCGGCGGTGGAGTTGATCAGGTTGAACAGGATCAGCGTCACCGTCAGCGTGATGACGCCGAGATAGACGTCGCTGATCCGGCCGTAGAACATGAAGTAGCCGAGCACCAGGGCGAACCCCGCCGGCACCAGCACCGCCAGGACCACGGCGCCGGTGCTGTCGCCGAAATTGATCGCGGCGACGGCATAGGCATAGGCGCCGAGGCCGAAGAAGGCGGTCTGGCCGAAGGACAGGATCCCGCCATAGCCCCAGATGAAGCCGAGGCTGAGGGCCAGGATGCCCATCGCCGCGAACAGCGTGTACTGCATCAGGTCGAAGATCTCGACTTGCTGCGGCATCACCACGACGGCGGCGATCGCCGCGGCCAGCGCCGCCGCCTGCGCCAGTTTGGCGAGAGGATGCGAGGTCATAGGCTGCGCCCGAAGAAGCGGCCGGAGATGCCCTGGGGCAGCACCCGGATCAGGATGATGGCCGAGACGAACAGGGTCACCTCGCCGAACACCGGCGTGGTCAGATAGGCCGCCATCTGGTTGATGAAGCCGAACAGCCCGGCGGCCGAGGCGGTGCCGGCCAGGATCGCCGAGCCGCCGCCGACCACGGTGATGAAGGCCTTGGCGACATAGGCCGCCCCCATTGTCGGCACCACGCCGGAGACCGGCGCCAGGAGGCCGCCGGCCAGGCCGGTGATGGCGGCGCCGACGGCGAAGGTGGCCATGTAGACCCGGTTCGGGCTGACGCCGAGGGCGGCCGCCATATTCGGGTTCTGCATCGTCGCCCGCGCGATCAGCCCGAGCCGGGTGTAGCGCAGCACCGCCCAGACCGCGGCCAGCAGCAGCGCCGCCATCGCCACCAGGAACAGGGTGTACAGGCTGGAGCGATAGGCGCCGATCGAGAAGCCGCCGAGCGGCGTCGGCACGCCCTGGATGGTGTTGCCGTAGATCGTCGTCACCAGCCCGACGATGAACAGGCTGAGGCCCCAGGTGGCGAGCATGGTGTCGACCAGTCTTCCGTACAGGAAGCGGATCAGGCAGCGCTCCACCACCAGGCTGACCGCGCCGACGAACAGCGGCGCCACCACCAGCATCGCCACCCAGACGTTCACCCCGGCATTGGTCGAGACCACGGTGGCATAGGCGCCGAGCATCAGGAACTCGCCATGGGCCAGGTTGATGATGCGCATCATCCCGAAGATGACGGCCAGGCCGGTGCACAGCAGGATCAGGGACGCGACGCCGTTCAGGACGTCGAGCGCGAGTATGGCGGCGAGCTCCATCGACCCGGCCCCGCTCAGACCTTGATCACGTATTGCTGGTTGTCGGTCGGCTTCTCGATCAGGTTGCAGACCGCCGCGGTGTCGGCGGGCGGCTGCTGCTCAAAGGTCTCGACCACCGAGAAGTGCCGGTCCTTGACGCTGCCGAGATAGGCGTTGCGCGTGGCGTGATGGGTGGCGTGGTCGAGCACGACCTTGCCGGTCGGCCCGTCGAAGCTGATGCCGGTCTCCAGCGCCTCGATCACCTTCATGCGGTCGAGCGAGCCGGCCTTCTTCACCCCTTCGAGCCACAAATAGAAGCCCTCATAGGTCGCGGCGGCGATCTCGGAGATATAGGGGATGTCGGCGCCGAACTTGTCCTTCAGCTTCTTGACATAAGTGGCGCTGGCCGGGGTCGTCAGCTCCTCGAAATAGCCGTAGGCGGCGAGCACGCCGTCGCTCTCCTGCGCGTCCAGCGTGGTCTGCTCGTTGACCAGGCCGAAGGTGGTCGAGGCGATCGGGATCTCCTTCTTCATCCCGGCCGAGGCCCATTGCCGGTAGAAGGCGGTGTGGTTGCCGCCGACCAGGGCCGACAGGATGATGTCCGGCTTGGCCGCCTGGATCTTGCTGATCGTCGGGCCGAAATTGGTCACGTCCAGCGGGAAGAAGTCGGTCGACAGGACCTCGCCGCCATTGTCCTGGACGTATTTGGTCATCCACTTGGCGGTGATCTGGCCGTAATTGTAGTCGGCGGCGATGATGTAGGCCTTCTTGCCCCAGCTCTTCATCGCCGAAGGGACCAGCTTCTCCACCGTCTGGGCCGGGGTGGTGCCGGTGCAGAAGATGTTGCGGTCGCAGACGCCGCCCTCGTACAGCGTGTTGTAGAAGTACAGCACCTTGAACCGGTCGAAGATCGGCCGGATCGCCTCGCGCGAGGCCGAGGTGATGCCGCCATGCACGATCGCGACCTTGTCCTTGAGCGCGAGCTGCTGGG
The DNA here is from genome assembly GCF_042743185.1 of Inquilinus sp. NPDC058860. Classification (NCBI taxonomy): domain Bacteria; kingdom Pseudomonadati; phylum Pseudomonadota; class Alphaproteobacteria; order Rhodospirillales; family Rhodospirillaceae; genus Inquilinus; species Inquilinus sp. NPDC058860. The sequence goes on from NZ_JBHYMS010000004.1 coordinate 169,036, forward strand.
CGTACTGGCTGTACATCTGGATCGTCGACTGGGTGTCGTAATGCACCAGCTTCAGCGGCCGGCCCAAGAGGCCGCCGGCGGCGTTCGCCTCCTCGATCGCGAGCTGCAGGCTGGCGACCATCGGCACGCCGGTGGCCGCGATCGGGCCGGACTGGTCGTGCAGGCTGCCGACCAGGATCGGGTCGTCGGCGCCGAGGGCGCCGTGCCGCAGGATCGCCGGGCCGGCCAGGAGGCCGGCCGCCGACAGGGCCGTGGTTTTCAGAACGTCACGCCGCGAGATCCGCATGAGCCGCCTCTCCTGCCGTCGATTTTGTGAGTTGGATATATATGAAACGGCAATTAATGAGATGGCAATAGATTTATCAACCGACGCCGCAGCCGGTTCAGAAGCTGGCGATGACGCGGAAGTCAAGCCCGTCGGCCTCGGCCAGATGCACGGCCCGGCGAGGCGCCGGCCGCGGCCGCCCCGCCAGGGCGTGCAGCGCGTCGTAGCAGGACTGGCAGAAGGAATTCGGGGTCGGCGCATGGGCCCCGAAGCTGTCGTGATAGCGCTCGAGAAAGCCGTCATTGCCGGCCGAGCGCAGCGTCGCGAGATAGGTCGCGGTGATGTGGAGGCCGGCCGAGGCGTCGGCGCCGATGCCGTACAGCACGGTCTCGTCGGTCGCCAGCGCGAAGCGGAGATGGCGGCGGTCGAGCCCGGCTGCGGCGAATTCGCGGTTGAAGGCGATCGCCTCCTGGCCCAGCAGCAGCAGGATCACGACATCGGCCCGGGTCCGCCGGATCGCCGCGAAGACCGGATCGTAGTCCCGCGCGCCGTAGGGCAGGAAGCTCTGCCCGACCAGCGTGCCGCCGCCGTCGCGGATCAGCGCGCGGGCGACGGCGCTCGACACCTGCGGCCAGACATAGTCGTTGCCGACGATGAAGAAGCGCCGGGCGCCGCGCCGCTCCGACAGCCAGTGCAGGCCAGGCTGCAGCAGCTCGGCTGCGGTGACGCCGGTCGCCGTCACGCCGGCCTCGATCCGGCCGCCCTCATATTGCGGGGTGTACAGATAGGGCCGGCGGCCGCGCACCGCCGCGGTCACCGCCTCGCGCATGTCGCTCGGATGCATGCCGACCAGCAGGTCGACCTCGTCCAGCACGATCAGGTCGTCGGCCGCCTCCGCCGCCTCCGCCACCGTGCCGCCGGCATCGCCGAGGACGAGGTCGATCGGACGGCCGCGGATGCCGCCGCGGGCGTTGATCTCCGCGACCGCCAGCAGGGCGCTGGCTTCGGTCGAGGGGGACCACAGGCCGGCCGGCCCGTCCCGCGGCAGCAGCAACCCGATCTTCACGCCATGTCCCTCGCAGGCCGGCCTCGCAGGCTGGACGCGCCGACGGAGTGCCGCATCGCCCGTCGAGCGCGGCTTCGAGTCTGTCGACGACGCGAAGCAATGTGCATGCCATCCCGGCGACATGGCCCCCGGATGGGCTCCTGCCGCTCCGGCCGTCGCCGGCATGGCGCAAAAATCGGCGGGGCGATCCCGGGTGCCCATGTTCTGGGCAAGGGTGGCCGCCGGGGACGAAAGTCCTGTCGGTCTTGAAAGCCGGGCCAGTCCCGCGTATTTACTTCCGAACTCATCTAATGAAATTTCGATGGTCGAGAAGTCATGCCGCCGGAGCGCCTGGAAGATCACCTGGCCTATCTCATCGCCGGCGTGAACCGTCAATTCGAGGAAGAGCTCAGGGAGAAGCTGCGTCCCCAGGGGGTGCCGATCGAGCAGTCCCGGGTCCTCGGCCTGCTCGCCGACGGCCAGGGCCGGCCGATGACCGAACTGGCCGAGCAGGTCTTCGTCGAGGCGCCGACCCTGACCAAGATCATCGACCGCATGGTGGCGCAGTCGCTGGTGATCCGCGCGCCCGACCCGAACGACCGGCGCCGCGTGCTGATCTACGCCACCAGGCGGGGCCAGGCGCTGTGGCAGAAGATCGGCGGCTACGCGACCGAGCAGCAGAAGCGCGTCCTCGACCGCCTTTCCCCCGGAGACCTCGCCCGCCTGACCGAGATCCTGCGCGGCCTGATCGCGGAGTAGGGGATCAGAGACCGTTTGGAAATGCGCTGGTGTGAGTCGGCTGGCGGTGGTTTCGAGAACCGGAGCGCAGCGGACGTTTGGGTCCGTGAGCACCGGAAGCGCAGAAACCGCCGTCAGACGGCCGCACCAGTAGCATTTCCAAGCGGTCTCTCACCGTTTCGTGCTGACCTCGTCGCAGATGTGCAGGATCACCGGCCCGTCCAGGATCGGCGTTGCCGCGGCGAAGAAGGCGGCGACGGAAGCGGAGTGGTTGTGCTTGTCCATGGCGGCGCGGTCGCGGAACCGCTCATAGGTGGTGAAGACGGCCGGCGCCTCGGCGTCGCGGGAGACGAAGAAGTCGATCGTGCCGGGCTCCGCGGCCCGGACATGCGCCGTGACGGCGAGGAGCGCCGCCTGCAGCTCGGCCTCCGCCCCCGGTTTCGCGCGCAGGATCGCCGTGATCGTGATCATCCCGTCCGGTCTCCCATGGCTGGATTTATCCGCTGTACCGTAATTTCAGATTGTTGAATATTCAACTAACTGAATCACTGAGAAGGAAGCCGGAATGCCGGGGATGCGTCGGGCGCTGCTGCGCCGGGTCGGGGAGCCGCTGGAGATCGGAACCGCGGCGGTACCCGAGCCGGGTCCGGGCGAGATCCTGATCCGGGTCGCCGCCTGCGGCGTCTGCCATTCCGACCTGCATGCGGTCGACGGCGACTGGGGCGAGCCGCCGAAGATGCCGCTGATCCCCGGCCATGAGGCGACGGGCCACGTCGTGGCGCACGGCCGGGGCGTCGACCGGCCGGCGCTCGGCGCCGCCGTCGGCGTGCCCTGGATGGCCGGCGCCTGCGGCCGCTGCGCCTGGTGCCGGGCGGGGATGGAGACGATCTGCCCGGAGGGCGGCGCCACCGGCTTCAGCTGCGACGGCGGCTATGCCGAGTACATGGTGGCGCGGGCGGATTTCGTCGGCCTGATCCCCGACGGGGTCGATCTCGTCCGCATCGCCCCGATCCTGTGCGCCGGGGTCACCACCTATCGCGGCCTGCGGCGCAGCGAGGCCCGGGCCGGTGACTTCGTCGCCATCGTCGGCGCCGGCGGCCTCGGCCATGTCGCCGTGCAATACGCCCGCGCCATGGGCTTCCGCCCGATCGTGCTCGACGTCGACCCGGCCAAGCTCGACCTCGCCCGGCGGCTCGGTGCCGAAGCGGTGATCGCAGCCGGGCCCGACGCGGCCGGGGCCGTCACCGCCCTGACCGGCGGCGGCGCCGCTGCGGCGATCGTCACCGCCCCGGCGCCGGCCGCCTTCGAGCAGAGCCTGGCCCTGATCCGGCCCGGCGGCACCGCCGTCTTCATCGGCCTTCCGGGCGGCGAGCGGGATGCGATCCGGCTGTCGATCGCCGCCATCTCCAACTGGGAGAAGTCGATCCGCGGCTCCAATGTCGGCACCCGCCAGGACCTGCAGGAGGCGGTGGATTTCGCGGCCCGCGGCCTTGTGACGGCCACGGTCGAGACGGTGCCGCTCGAGCAGGTGAACGAGGCGCTGGCGCGGCTGCGACGGGGACAGGTCGCCGGCCGGCTGGTGCTCGACCTCGGCGGAGAAGGCGCAGCGCGGCAGGTGGACTCGAAACAGGTAAGCGGGTGAAGAGAGTGGTCGAGCTACAGGTCGGCTCGTCGACGTCTGCTCCTTATCCGATCGCAAGATCCGCTCGGGCCGCCCATTCGTGCCAGGAGCCGACGAACACCGCGACGTCTCGATATCCGGCGAGCCGCAGGCCGTAGAGGGCCGTCGCGGCACGGGCGCCGCGGTGGCAATAGGTGATCACCTTCTTGTCCGGCGACAGCCCGGCCGCCGCGGCCAGGGCGGTGATCTCGGCCGCCGGCCGGTAGCGGCCGCCCTCCAGCAGATCCTCCCAGAACAGGAAGGCGGAATGCGGGATGCGGCCCGGCCGGGCGCAGCACGGATGGACGAAGCTGCCCTCGTGCTCGCTGCGGCGGCGGACGTCGAGCAGCGTCGCCCGGCCGGGATCGAGCCCCACGACCTCGTCGATGGTGGCGACGAGGTTGAGCCGCGGCGCCGGCGGTTCCGGCAGGGCCGCGCCGGCCGTCACCGCCAGGGCAGGGCCGGTGCCCGGCCGGGTCGGGCCGCCGCCGGCGATCCAGGCGTCGATGCCGCCGTCGAGGATCAGCCCGCCGGGCAGGCCGAGGAACTCCTGGAACCACAGCCCGCGCGGCGAGATCATGCCGGTCGCCTGCTCGAAATGGACGACCGGCATGCGGCCGTCGATCCCTGCCGCCGCGAAGGCGCCGGCCGCGGCGCCCGCCATGGCGGCGATGCCGGACGGGTCGCTCTGCGGGATGAAGTAGTCGTAGACGTTCAGCCCGATCGCGCCGGGGATGGTGGCCCGCCGCCACTCCGCCTCGGGCCGCACATCGGCCAGGATCAGGCGCTCGCCGGCGGCGAGCCGGTGGCGCAACTCGGCGGCGCCGATGGTCACGGCCATGGCCAGTCTCCTCTCTCGTCTCCCGACATCGGCAGCGTCCGGCCGATGCCCTCTGCTTCGGCCCGGGCCAGGACCCGGGCGGCCAGGGCGATGTCGAACACGTTCAGGCCGAAGCTCGACATGTAGACGGCGGCGTCCGGGGCCGGTCGCCAGCCGTCCAGCACCGCCGCCGACAGGTCGGCCGCCACCTGCTCCGCCGGGAACCGCCCGGCGCGGTGCATCTGGAACAGGCTCTTGGCGCTGGTCCGGGCGAAGTCGCCCCACAGATCGACGACGACGGCGTCGGCATCATCGATCGCGTCGAACTCGACCTCGTGATAGCCGATCTGCAGCAGGATCCGTCCCGGCCGGACCGCCCCGCGGCCGAGGATCGGCTGCGGCGCCGCGGTGCAGGCGAGGATGGCGTCGGCATCGCCCGCGGCGATCTCGGCAGGATCGTCGGCCAGGCGGATCGGCCAGGGTGCGGCCGGGCGGACCGCCGCGACCAGGGCCTTGCGCCGGGCGGGGCTGCGGTTCCAGATCGTGACCTCCTCCACCGCCGGGAACAGCGCCGCCAGCATGGCGAGATGGGCCCGGGCCTGCACCCCGGCGCCGAGCACGGCGACGCGCCGCGGTCGCCGCGGGGCGACGGTGCGGAGGGCCAGCGCCGAGACCGCGGCTGTTCGGATGGCGGTCAGCAGGGCGCTCTCGACCAGGCCGCGCGGCCGGCCGGTGGCGAGGTCGTTGACCAGGGTCAGCGACAGGATCTGCGGCGCCCCGTCCGTGGCCGGCGCCCGGTGCGCAGTCCACTTCACCCCGGCGGCGCCGAACCGGCCGCCGACCCGGGCCGCGAGCGCATAGGCCCTGGCCTGCTCCGACCCCGCCAGCGCCACCGCGGTCTCGGCCGGCATCGCGGCCTCGCCGGCCCGCATCAGGCGCAGCACCTCGGTCACGTCCTCGACCGCCAGGGCGATGTCGCTGCCGCCCAGCGCGATCACGTCCCGGCGCGAGAGGTGGCGGAGCTCGACCTCGGCCATGGCCGGCTCAGGCCTCGACCAGCGTCTTGGCGAAGGGGTACAGCGCCGGCGACCCGCCGCAATGGACGAAGACGACCCGCGATCCCGGCGGGATCGTGCCGTTGCGGCACAAGGTGATCAGCCCGTCCACCGCCTTGCCGGTGTAGACCGGGTCCAGCAGCACGCCCTCGGTCCGCGCCATGCGGTGGATCGCGGCGACGCCGCCCTCCGACGGCATGCCGTAGCCGGGGCCGACGAAGCCGTCCTCGATCGGGATGTCGGACGGCGACCAGGCCTGGTCCCAGCCCAGCAGCCTGGCGCAGTCGGCCGCCATGGCGGAGATCCGCTGCCGGAACCAGGCGGCGTCGCGGCTGACGCTGATGCCGATCACGCGGGTCTCGGGCCAGTGCCGGCGGGCGCCGACATGCAGCCCGGCCAGCGTGCCGCCCGACCCGGCGGGGACGACGACGACATCGGGCGCGGCCTGGCCGGCGGCGCGCAGCTGGGCGTCCATCTCCGCCACCGCCCGGACATAGCCCAGCGCGCCGGTCGCGTTGGCGCCGCCGAGCGGGATGATCTGCGCCTTCTGCCCGCGCTCGCGGGCGGCGGCGGCATGCGCCTCCATCCGCGGATCGACCTGGGTGAAATAGGCGGTGGGCTCGAGGAACTCCAGCTCGGCCCCGAACAGCCGGTCGAGCAGCAGGTTGCCCTGGTACTCGGCCGGCGGGTTGCCGCGCAGCACCAGCACCGCCTTCATGCCGAACTTGCAGGCGGCGGCCGCCACCATGCGGGCGTGGTTCGACTGGTGCCCGCCGGTGGTGATGATCACCTCGACCCCGTCGGCCAGCGCCTCGGCCATCAGGAACTCCAGCTTGCGGACCTTGTTGCCGCCGCCGCCGAAGCCGGAATAGTCGTCGCGCTTGATCGACAGCTCGATCCCCAGCTCCGCGCCGAGGCGCGGCAGCGCCTCGATCGGCGTCGGGAAGAAGCCGAGCGGAACCCGCGGGAAGTCGTCCGGTGTCATGTCTCTCGTCCTGGAGTATCGGGAAGGGAAGGGGCGCCGAGCGCGGCGAGGCGGAGCAGCCAGCTTTCGATCGAGCGCAGGAAGCGCGCCAGGCCGTCCAACGTCACGAACTCGTCGATGCCGTGGGCGTTGCCGCCATGGCCCAGCCCGCCGATCAGGAAGGCTGGGGCGATGCGGGCGAAGGCGTAGCCGGGCGCGCTGCCGATCGCCCAGGGCCAGATCTGCGGCTCGGCGCCGAGATCGCGATAGGCCGTCGCCAGCTCCGCCACGCCGGTCGCGCTCTCCGGGAAGCGGCAGCCGGGATAGGCGTCGGCCAGGTCGATGGCGACGCCGTCCGACAGTCCGCGCAGGCGGCCGCGAATGTCGTCCAGCACCACAGCGGGATCGAGGCCCGGCGGCAGGCGCAGCTCGAAGCCGGCGGCGGCCATGTGCGGCGTCACCGCCCTGCCGTCCGGCGGGTCGGTGCGCAGGGTGGAGAGGTTGAGCGAGGCGGTCGCCAGCACCGCGGCCAACCTCTCCGCCGCCGTGCCGTCGACGGCGTAACGCCGGCTGCAGCGGAAGCGCAGCTCGGCCTCCGGGTCGAACCGTTCCGCCAGCCGGGCGATGATCGCCTGAGCTTCGGCATCGAGCGGCACGGTGCCGATCGTCCCGGTGTCGCCGCCGGCGATCGCCGCCAGGGCCGAGACCAGCCGCCAAGCCGGGTTGGCGATCCAGGGAGCATTGCTGCTGTGGATCGCCGCCTCCGGCCCGCCCCAGGCGCCGCCTTCGACCCGGATCTCGCCGGTGGCGATGCCCTTGAAGCCGAGATAGATCCGCGGCGGCCCGCCGCCATATTCGCACAGCGACGGGAACAGCACCGCGTCGGCCGGGCCGGCCGGGCAGGGATCGGCGGCCAGATAGCGCCGCAGGGCGCCGCTGCCGCTCTCCTCCTGGCCTTCGACCAGGATCTCGAGATTGACGCCGAGCCGGCCCGCCCGCAGCAGGCGCCGGGCGGCGACCAGCATGCCGGCCAGCGGGCCCTTGTTGTTCTCGGCGCCGCGGCCGAGGAAGGCGGGGCCGAGCCCCGGCAGCTCCGCCTCGCCGCCGGTGAAGGGGGCGACGCTCCAGCCCGCCGGGTCGGCCGGCATGACGTCGTACATGTTGTAGAGCACGACCGTCCGCGGCGCTCCGATATCCAGGCGGGCATGGACGATCGGCGGATCGGCCGCGGCGGCGCCGGGGACCAGCGTCGCGCCGAGCTCGCGGACCAGCCAGTCCGACAATGCCGCGGCCATCCGCGCCAGCCCGTCGCGGTCGCCGGCGACCGAGCGGATCGGCGTCCAGGCGCGCAGCAGGTCGAGCGTCTCGGCCACAGCGGGATCGCGCGGCGCGGTCACAGCCGGATCCTCGGGTTCAGCGCGGCATAGGCGAGGTCGACCAGGATGTTCATGGCGACGAAGGTGAAGGCCGCGAACAGCACCACCGCCTGGACCAGCGGGAAGTCTCGGTTCTGGATCGCCTGCACCGCCAGCCGGCCGATGCCGGGCCAGGCGAAGATGATCTCGGTCACCAGCGCGCCGCCGAGCAGCGCCGCGAAGTACATGCCCTGCACCGTCAGCACCGGGATCATCGCGTTGCGCAGCGCGTGCCGGGTGACCACGCCCCAGGCCGACAGGCCCTTGGCGCGGGCGGTGCGGATGTAGTCCTGGTCCAGCGTCTCGATCAGGCTGGCGCGCACCAGCCGGGTGACCGCGCTCATGTAATAGGCGCCGAGCGAGACCGCCGGCAGCACCAGGTGGCGCAGCTCGCCATAGCCGCCGGTCGGCAGCCAGCGCAGCCGCAGCGAGAACAGGATGATCAGCAGCAGGCCGAGCCAGAACACCGGCACCGCCTGGCCCGCCAGCGCCACCAGCCGGACCAGCAGGTCGACCCAGCCGTCGCGGCGGATGGCGCCGACGATGCCCAGCAGGAAGCCGGCCAGGGTGCTCCACGCCAGGGCCGCGACCGCGAGCAGCGCCGTCGCCGGCAGCCGCTCCAGCACCAGCCCGAGCACCGGCTGCTGGAACCGCAGCGAGGTGCCGAGGTCGCCCTGCAGCACGGCACCGAGATAGCGCAGATACTGCAGCAGGAGCGGGGCGTCGAAGCCCATGGCGGCGCGGAACCGCTCGATCTCCTCCCGGCTGGCGTCGGGCGGCAGCATCAGCGCCGCCGGATCGCCGGTCAGGTGCAGGGCGAAGAACACGATCGCCGAGACGCCGAGCAGGACGACGACGGATTGCAGGGCGCGGTCGAGCAGATAGCGGGTCATCGGCGCCTCAGTCGATCCGGACGTTGGTCCGGCGGATCAGCCAGTCGCCGACCAGGTTGCAGCCGACCACCAGCGCCGCGATCACCAGCCCGGGATACAGCACGATCCAGTCCGCCATCAGGATGTAGGAGCGGCCTTCGCCGATCAGGTTGCCCAGGGTGGCGGTCGGCGGCTGGACGCCGAGGCCGAGGAAGCCGACCGAGGCCTCCAGCACCACCAGCCGCGGCAGGTCGAGCGTCATCAGCACGATCTGCGGCGTCAGGATATTGGGCAGGATGTGGCGGAACAGGATGCCGGCGGTCGGCACGCCGAGCGCACGGGCCGCCCGCACGAAGTCGAGCGCCTTGACCTCCAGCGTCTTGGCGCGCGCCATGCGGGCGAAGATCGCCCAGCCGGTGACGCCGAGGATCAGCACCAGGTTCAGGATGCTGGGGCCGACCACCGCGACCACCAGCAGGATCAGCAGGATGAAGGGGATCGACAGCTGGATGTCGACCAGCCGCATGACGATCCGGTCGGTCCAGCCACCGAAGAAGCCGGAGACCAGCCCCAGCAGCGTGCCCAGGACCACCGCGATGGTCCCGGCCAGCAGCACGATCACCAGCGACAGCCTTGTGCCGGCGATGATGCGGGCCAGCAGGTCGCGGCCGAGCTGGTCGGTGCCGAGCGGGTGCAGCGTCCCGGCCACCATCGTCATCGGCGGCTTGAAGGTGGCGGTGATGTCGGCGGCGATCGGGTCGGGCGGCCAGAGGAGCGGGCCGAAGGCGGCCAAGGCGAGCACGGCGAGCAGCAGCGGGGCGCCGACCAGGACGTCGCCCGTGAAGCCCCGGCGCCTTCGCCGCGTCGGCGTCGCGCGGATCAACGCAGGCGGATGTCGTAGACCGGGATGCGCGCATCCGGCCGTCCGACGAACTCGACCGACTTGCTCTTGGCGTAGAGCGAATCCTCCTGGTACAGCGGGATCACCGGCACCTGCTCGGCGGTCACGGTCTGGATCTTGTGCAGCACCTCCGCCCGTGCCGCCGGGTCGATCGTCCGGCGGCTCTGGTCCAGCAGGGCGTCGAGATCCGGCAGCGACACGGTCGAATAGGGCTCGCCCGAGCGCAGGATCGCATAGGTCGCGGCATCGGCGTCCAGCGTCTGGGTCGACCCCCAGCCCAGCATGTAGACCGGCGCCTGCTGGCCGGCCGGCACCTTCTGCGAATAGACCGACCACTCGGGGATATCGAGCGCGGCCTTGACCCCGATCGCGGCGAATTGCTGGGCGATCGCCTGGGCGACCTCGGCGCTGTTGATGTAGCGACGCGGCGCCTGCATCTGGATCTCGAAGCCATCGGGATAGCCGGCTTCGGCCAGCAGGGCCTTCGCCTTGGCCGGGTCGGCGGCCGGCGCTTCGACCGGCAGGTAGCCGAAATCATGCGTCCCGACCGGGGTGCCGCTCGGGGTCGCCAGGCCGTGCAGCAGGTTGTCGACGATCGCCTTGCGGTCGATCGCCAGCGACAGGGCCTGGCGGACGCGGACGTCGTCGAGCGGTTTGGCCGCGGATTTCAGGCCGAGATAGATGGTCAGCCCGCCATTCTTGACCTGGATCAGGTCGGCATCGCCGCTCTGGCCCACGGCGTCGACCATCTCGGCCGGCACGCCTTCGATCAGCTGGACCTCGCCGGTCAGGAGGGCGGCGACGCGGGCGGTCGCCTCCGGGATCGGCCGCCACACCACCCGGTCGATCGCCGGCTTGCCGCGCCAATAGTCCGGATTGGCCTCGAGCACGACCCGGTCGTCCGGCACGAACTCGGTCAGCCTGTAGGGGCCGGTGCCGACCGGCTTGCGGGCGAAGGCCTCGGGCCCGACCTCCTGCAGGTATTTCGGCGGCACGATATAGGCGGGGTAGCGGCTCATCCGCGTCGGCAGCAGCGGGTCCGGCGCCGAGGTGCGGATCCGCACCGTATGGTCGTCGACGACGTCCACGCCGGCGATGGTGCGGATGTAGGAGATGGTCGGCGCCTTGGCCGCCGGGTCGAGGATGCGGTCGAGGGTGAACTTCACCGCCGCGGCGTCGAAGGGCTCGCCATCGGTGAAGCGCACGCCGGGCCGCAGCTTGAACTCCCAGGTCGTGTCGTCGACCGCCGACCAGGATTCGGCCAGGCCCGGCACCAGCTTCATGTCCGCGTCGCGCAGCACCAGCGTGTCGAAGATGTTGTCGACGATCGTCGCCGCCTCGCGCAGGAAGCCCGGATCCATCGCCGCCGGCGAGACCGGCCGGGCGATCACCAGCTCGTTGCCGAGGGCGGTGCCCGAGCCGACCACCCAGGCGAGAAGGGCCGCAGCGGCCAGTTGCCTCGAAGTCCTCATCCTGTTCCTCCGAACGGGCCGACCGGCCGCGATCAAGAAAGACAAACTTCTTATGGGATTATTTTCGGCGAAGCATTCTCGCCTGTGAAAACACGATATATCATGTATCAGAACCCGACAACGGCTATATTGCCGGTCGAATGGGCGAGGGGCGCGGGGTGTCGGTGATGGAGAAACGGTGGTGAGCTTCGTGCTGAGCGAGGCGCCGCGCGCCAGCCTGACGGTCTTCGTCGAGAACCAGCTGCGCGAGGCGCTGATGGCCGGCGCGCTCCGGCCCGGCCAGCGGCTGAACACGCGGGAGCTGGCGCGCCAGCTCGGGACCAGCCTGACGCCGGTGCGGGAAGCGCTGCTGAAGCTGGTGGCGGCCGGCGCCCTCGACGCGGCGCCGGCACAGGCGTTCCAGGTGCCGGTGGTGACCCGCGAGCGCTATCGCGAGATCGCGACCATCCGGAAGTCACTGGAAGGGCTGGCGGTCGAGACGGCGTGCGGCCGGATCGACGCGGACGGTTTCGCGGCACTGGACCGGCTGAACGAAGCCTTCCGCTCGGCCAAGGCCCATGGCCGGGCCGGCGATGCGCTCGAGGCCAACCGCGCGTTCCGCTTCGCCCTGTACGGCTTCGCCGGGATGCCGGCGCTGCTCGGCCTGATCGAGCAGCTGTGGATGCAAATCGGGCCGTGCTTCAACTACCTCTATCCGCAGCCGCGGCTCGAGGCCGGCGATCGGCACAACCACGACATCCTGCTCGAGGCGCTGCGCGCCGAGGATAAGGCGCGCGCCCGGGCGGCGCTGGAGCAGGCGATCGACGACGGCACCCGGCTGGTGATGGAGCATTTCGGCTTCGACGAGCCGGCGGCCGGGCGGCGGGACCTGCCGTTGCTGGTCGTGCCATGATCGAGCCTGGGCAGGCTTGAGTATTTGAGAGGTGCTTCCGGCCTGGAAGCACATGCCTCCCAGCATGCGGCCGCTCTCGAGGAGGGGCCGCTTGCAGGGCGCCGCGTGCCTCTCAGCCGGAGTGATCAGCCTCCCGCATGATCGCGATGAGCGCCTTGAGGGCGGGAGGGACGTGTCGATGGCTGGCATAGTAGAGGCACAGGCCCGGAAACGGCGGCGACCATCCCGGCAGCAGGAGCTGCAGCCGTCCGTCGGCGAGCGCGTCGCGGGCATAGGGCTCCGGGACATAGGCGACGCCGAGGCCCTGGATCGCGGCCTCGACCATTAACCCGTTGTTGTCGAGGATGAACGTGCCCGGCGCGTCGACGGCGATCTCCTGGCCATCGCGGCTGAATTCCCAGCGATAGGGCTTGCCGCTCGGCAGGCGCTGGCGGATGCAGCGATGGTTCTGCAGATCCTGCGGCGTCGCCGGGCGGCCGAATGCTTCGACATAGGCGGGGGAGGCGACGGCGATGAAGCGCGCTTTCCCGCCGAAGGGGACCGCAACCATGTCCTGCGGCACCGATTCGGCGAGCCGCACCCCGGCATCGAAGCCCTCGGCGACGATATCCACCAGTCGCCCTTCGGTGACGAGATCGAGCAGGACACGCGGGTGACGTTCAAGGAAGGCGGGAACGGCATGGCGCAGCAGCCAGCGCGCGCCGCCCTCGTTGGCGTTGATGCGCAGCGTGCCGGCCAGCTCGTGCATCCCGTGACTGATCGCCTCCAGCATGTCGTCCAGTTCGCGCAGCATGGGGGCGAGGCGCCGCAGCAACTGCTCGCCAGCCTCCGTCACCGCGACGCTGCGCGTCGTCCGGTGCAGAAGCCGTACGCCCAGCCGTTGTTCGAGCGACCGCAGGGCATGGCTGAGCGCCGATCGCGAGATCCCCTGCGCATCGGCCGCGCGCCGGAAGCTGCGATGCCGCGCCACGGCGGCGAATGCCCTCAGATCGGAAAGGTTGACATCCGGCATTGGTGAAATTCCTGCACCGGCCCATGCCGATTGCGCCGTCTTAACACAACAGACCGGCCGATCCATCTCCCGAGGGAAGCAAGGAGATTGGCATGAACACTTGGCTGATTACCGGTGCATCCTCCGGCCTCGGCTTGAGCATGGCGCGAAAGCTGCTGGGGCGCGGCGACCGGGTGGTCGCGTGCGCGCGCCGCGTCGAGAGGCTGGATGAACTCGCGCAGCTGCATGGCGATCGGTTGCGAACGGCGTGCTTCGACGTCACCGACACTGCGTCGTTGCGGCGCGAGGTCGACGCGGCTTTCGCCGCAATGGGCCGCATCGATGTCATCGTCAGCAATGCCGGCTACGGCCTGTTCGGCGCCGCGGAGGAGGTGAGCGACGCGCAGATCGATCGCCAGATCGCGACCAATCTCGTCGGATCGATCCAACTCATCCGCGCCGTGCTGCCGTACCTGCGGGCGCAGGGCGGCGGACGCATCCTGCAGGTTTCGTCCGAAGGCGGACAGGTCGCCTATCCCAATTTCAGCCTCTACCATGCGACGAAATGGGGCATCGAGGGCTTTGTCGAGGCGCTCGCGCAAGAGGTGGCGCCATTCGGAATCGATGTCGTGATCGCCGAGCCGGGACCGACCGCGACCGGTTTCGGCGGCGGGCTGGATCATGCGAGGCCGCTTGCGGCCTATGACGCCACGCCGGCCGGCGAGGTGCGGCGTGCGATCGCCGAGGGCAGCTTCGCGATCAAAGGCGATGCCGAGCGCACTGTCGATGCGATGATCGCCGTCGCCGATGCCGAGGCCCCGCGACGCCGCATCGCGCTGGGCAGCGCCGCGTTCGAGAATATCGGCACGGCGCTGGCCACGCGGCTCGATGAACTGCGCGCTCAACGCGACATCGCCTATTCGGCGGACCGCGCATGAGGCCGGCCGTCCCGATTCTCGCAGCGCTGGTGCTGGCGGCGTGTTCCGGCCGCGGATCGCCCGGCGAGGCGACGCCGAACCAGGTCGCCGGCACGTGGCGCATGATCTCGGCCGCCGTCGAGAAGGATGGCGCCATGCACCTGCCTTACGGCACGCGGCCCAACGGCATGCTCGTCTTCACCCGCGACATGCACTTTGTGGAGGTGCTTACAGATGGCGACATCCCCCGGTTCGCCTCCGATGCGCGCGGCGGCGGCACCGATGCCGAGAACCGGCGTGCGATGGCCGGCAGCATCGGCTTTTTCGGCCGCTACACGGTCGACGCGCAGGGACGGTTCACCGGCAACAGGGTGGACGGTGCCACCTTCCCGAACTGGGTGGGCAGCGTGCGGACCGAGCGCGATCTGCGTCTGGAGGTCGTCGGCGACCGCATCTTCGAGACGTTCACCCGCCCGGACGGTGGTCGGGTCACGGCGGAGTTCACCCGCGTCCGCTGGCCGTGATCGGCGGCAGCTTCGCCGGCCAGTCCGATGGCGCCGTCCAGTCAATCGGTAGAAGAGGGGCGGAGGGCACTCAGGACGTTGATGGCTGTGTCGGCGGGAAGCGACCGGTCGAACCGGAACGGCGCCGCTCCCGCATCCAGCCCAGGAACGTCGGGTCGGCCCCGTAGGCGACATTGACCCGCATCGCGGGCGGTCCGCCGCTGCCCGCGGAGAAACTCGTCGACGGCGCGATGAAGATACCGGAGGCCGCGGCGTCCTGGACCAGATGATCGCCCCCCATGTGATCGGGCAGGTCGATCCACAGGTAGAAGCCACCCCCGAGGGGGCGGCGTACGGAATAGCCGGCCGCTTCGAGGCCCTTGACGGCTTCGGCGGTCGCCTTGCTCGCGCGGGACCGCAGCCGGCGCAGATGCTTGAGGTAGTGTCCCTGATCGATGAGCTGGAAGATCAGTCGCTCGTCATGCGCCGAGGTCGCGACGGTGGTCACCACCTTCAGCTCGTTGATCTCGGCGGCAATCCGTGGGGCTGCCGCCACGTAGCCGACCCGGAAGCTGGCGGCGAGCGTCTTCGAGAAGGTGCCGATGTAGACGACGTTCTCGAACTGGTCGAGCGACGCCAGCCGCGGCAGCGCATAGGGCAGGATGTCGGCGAACGGATCGTCCTCGACCACCATGAGGCCATGCGCGGCCGCAATCTTGAGCACCCCATAGGCTGTTCCGGGGGTGATCGACCCGCCGGTCGGATTGTGGGCCAGGGATTGCGTGAAGAACAGACGGGCCCCGCTCTCGCGGGCCCTGGCCTCCAGGTCGCCGAGATCGGGGCCGTTGTCGAGCCGTCGCACGCCGACAGGCCGGACGCTGGCGAGGACCAGCTTGGCCAGCAGCGGGTAATAGCCGGGATCGTCCACCAGGACCGCATCGCCGGGGCTCGTGTAGCGCCGGACGATGAGATCGAGCGCGTGGTTGGCTCCGTGCGTCATCAGCATCTGGCCGGGCTTGCAGGCGATGCCGCGCTCCGCCAGCGCGCCGCAGAGCCGCTCGCGCAGCGGGAGATACCCCCAGGAGGTGTTGTAGGCGTCGGCCTCCTGGAACCGCGGGAAGGACAGGTGGCGCCGCAGCTCCGAGGCCTCCAGCCAGTTCGGCGGCGGGCGGCCGTCGCCGGGGCGGACCGGCAGCCGCCGGTCGAGCTGCTCGACCAGCAGGGCCGCCCGGTCCGTCGCCGCCGCCAGGGGCAGGCCGCGATCCTCCGATCTCGCGGCAGGCGTCCGCACGACGTAGTAGCCGGAGCCCGGCTTGGCCTGCAGCATCCCCTGCGCGACGAGCCGCAGATAGGCCTCGACGACCGTGTTCTTGCCGACGCCGAGACGAGCGGCCTCCTCCCGGATCGAGGGCAGCCTCTCTCCCGGCCGCAGCAGCCCCGAACGGAGCTGCGTCAGCACGCCCTCCATCACGAAGTCGATCTTGTGGGGCGCCGTCGGCATGGCGTTGTATCCGTCTGATGAAGGGTACAGTTCCCGAAAGATTGTCCCAAACTGTATCTGCCACGATCACGGGGGCGAGGATAGCGTCCTCCCCCAGGCCCGCGAGAGGCCCTTGGGAGAGGAGACGGCCTTGCCGGACCGGCCCGCGGGTTTCTTTCGCGCCGAGAGCAGCGATCGGAGAGCGTGAGTGCGGCAGGACAGCAGCCCCGGAACATCGAGAATCCCCGGCTTCCACAAGCTGGGATGGCAGGAGCGCCTGGACCGGGTCGCCGCGTTCGCGGCCCTGGACCAGGGCCATCGGGACCAGCTCGCCGCGCCCTCGAACGTCGACGCGCATCTGGCCGACCACATGATCGAGAACATGATCTCGACCATCGCCATCCCGGTCGGCATCGCCACCAACGTGAAGATCGACGGCCGCGACGTCCTCGTTCCCATGGCGACCGAGGAATCGTCGGTCGTCGCGGCGGTCGGCAACTCGGCGCGCCAATGCTACGACAATGGCGGCTTCACCACCTCGATGTCGGGCACGCAGATGATCGCCCAGATCCAGCTGCTGGATCTGGCGGATCCGGCCCGGGCCCGTCTCATCATCCTCGAGCATCGGTGCGAGATCGAGGCGCTCTGCAACGAATGCGACCCGACCCTGGTGCGCCTCGGCGGGGGTTTCCGCGATCTCGAGGTGCGGCTGATCGAGACGCCCTCGGGCCCGATGGTGATCACGCACATCATCGTCGACACCAAGGACGCCATGGGCGCGAACGCCGTCAACACGATGGCGGAGCGCCTGGCCCCGAGGCTGGCGGAGTGGACGGGCGGCCGCACCCTGCTGCGGATCCTGTCCAACCTCGCCGATCGCCGCGTGGCCCGCGCCAGGGCGACGTGGCGCTGCGCGGAGATCGGTGGCGAGGCGGTCCGCGACGCCATGATCGAAGCCTTCGAATTCGCCGATGCCGACCCCTACCGTGCCGCGACCCACAACAAGGGGATCATGAACGGCGTCTCCGCCGTGGTGCTGGCGACCGGCAATGACACCCGGGCGGTCGAGGCGGGGGCGCACGCCTTCGCCGCCAAGGACGGCCGCTACCGCAGCCTGTCGCGCTGGGAGGTGACCCGGGAGGGCGACCTGGCCGGCACGCTGGAGATGCCCATGGCGGTCGGCCTGGTCGGCGGCGCCACCCGGATCCACCCGACGGCGCGGGCCCTTCTCGCCATCCTCGATGTCGACTCGGCCGAGCAACTGGCCCGCATCATCGCGGCGGTGGGGCTGGCCCAGAACTTCGGCGCGATGAAGGCGCTGGCCACGGTCGGCATCCAGAAGGGCCACATGGCCCTCCATGCGCAGAACATCGCGATCGCCGCGGGCGCGGTGGGCGGGGAGGTCGAGCAGGTCGCCCGCCTCCTGATCGAGCGCAAATCGATCAACGCCGACGCGGCGGCGACGGTGCTCGCCGAGATCCGGGGCCGGTGATGGCCGCGCCGGCCCAAGTCCGGCGCCTGCTCGATGCGGTCGCCTTCATCGTCCGCGACCTGGGGATCGTCCCGAGATCGAAGGTCCATGCGGCGTTGCGGGCCGGCCGCGACCGGAACCGACCCGGTCGGTGATAAGGCAGGCCCCAGAGGCAGCCCTGATCCGCAGGGCGCTGGCCTGAACGGGAGGATCATCGATGTCTTCTGACAATCTTGCGGAGGTCTGGGGCGACGTCGTCGACCTGCGCCATCTCCGGCTGGCCGTGCTGATCGGCGCGGCCCTCAGCCTCGCGGCCTATTTCGGCGCCGTCGAAGCCTTCAAGGCGCTGGGCGGCGACGCGTCCGTGAACAAGGCCTACGCCATGCTGGTCGGGCTGGGCGGATGCGTCGCCAGCTGCGCGATCTGCGCCAGGCTCTTCCCGCCCAAGCGCATCCTGCTCGAAGCCGGGAGCGATGCCGACGCCCGGGAGCGGGCGATCGCCGCCCTGATCGGGGACTCCGACGACCGGAACGCGCCGATCCCGGCGGCCACGAGCGAGGAGCTCGAAGCCCTGGGGCTCGACGGGCTGAAGCCGGTCGCGGGCGGCCGCGCGTCGGGGCCGGCGATCCATGCGGAGCCGAGCCGCCGCCCGATGCAGGAGGCCTGAGAATGGACATGCTCACCCATGAGCTGCTGGTCGCGATCGGCATGGGGCTGCTCGGGGCGGTGATCTTCTCGGCCGTCGGCCTGGTGTCCGGCACCGATGAGACGACGACCATGGCGCCGGCCACCCTCCTCGTCGTCCTGCTCGGCGTCCCGCCGGTCGGCATCTTCACCTTCTGGCTCGCCGCCGCCGTGTCCAAGCACATGACCCATGCGATCCCGACCGCGCTTCTCGGGATCCCCGGCGACACGATGGCGGTGCCGCTGATGCAGCAGGCCACCGAGCTCCGCAATCTCGGCGTGCCCCACATCGCGCTGCGCAAGATGGTCGCCTCGGCGCTGATCGCGGCGCTGATCGCCGTGCCCCTGTCGGTGCTGTTCGCGCTCCTGATCGCCCCCTTCGGTCAGAAGATCACCAGCGCCGCGCCCTGGCTGTTCCTGATCGCCGCGGTCCTCATCGCCCGCTTCTCGTCGGGCCGCTGGGCGTCGGTCTTCCTGCTGATCCCGTTCGTGGCGCTGATCCTGGCGTTGCAGGCCTTCACCGCCGGCTACGGCACCAAGCTCAGCATCAGCTACTTCCTCGGCATCGCGGTCGGGCCGCTGGTGGCCGACCTGTTCTCCGCCCTGTCGCCGGCCGAGCGGGCGCGCATGGCCCGGAGCGGGCCGCGCCGCGTCTCGATCGCCCCCGAGGTCAAGGGGTGGAAGGGCTATTTCCCGAACCCACTCAAGGTCCTCGACGGCACGCAGCTGCGCGCGGTCGCCGGCGCCGCGGTGGTCTCCAGCGCGACCTTCGTGTTCTCGCCGGTGGCGATGACGGTGGTGCTGGGCGAGGCCGTGGCCGCCCGCATCCGCCACCCCTACCATCGCCTGACGACCGTCCTCGGCGTCCGGAACGGCGTCACCGAATCGACCTATATCGCCGAGGCCATGATCCCGCTGATCGCGCTGGGCCTCCCGCTCAGCCCGGTCGCGGCCGGCCCCGCAGCACCCCTCTTCAACGCCCCGCCGCGCTTCTCGGTGGACGCGGCCGGCGAGCATATCGTGAACCTGCACACGCTGATGAGCCCGGGGCAGTTCCTGGTCTACGGCCTGCTGGCTGTGCTGCTGGCTGCGGTCGTCGCCTATCCGCTGTCGATGAACTATGCGCGCTCGGCGGCCGTCTTCGTCTCGCGGCACATCAGCCACGAGGCGATCATCGCCACCTTCGTCGGCCTGGTGCTGGTGATCGGGCTGTGGGAGGGCGCGCTCCTGGGCGTGCTGGTGGTGGTCGTTGTCGGTCTCGTCGGCGGGTTGCTCTACCGCGCCTTCGGCTTCAACAGCGGCGTCCAGTTCATGGGCTATTACGCGGCGGTCCTGTCCGTCCCGGCGCTGCTCAAGCTGTTCGCCTGATCTCCGATCCTCGCAGGAGAAGATCATGATGTCGCGCCTCGCATCAGCGCTTCTGGCGGCGGCATTCGCCGTCTCCCCGGCCGCCGCGGCACCGACCCTGCCGACGCTCGGCTATACGGCCGAGCTCGAGGGGCCGGTCCCGATCCCGCCCTCGGAAAAGGGGCTGCAGACGATCACGGCCGAGCCCTTCTTCAAGGTCTCGGACGAGGGGTTGCAGCTCGAGGGTGCTGTCTTCGACCGGCGCGGCGACCTGCGCTTCGTCGACGTGTTCGGCGACCGCGTCTACCGCCTGACGCCGGACCTGCAACTGACCAGCTTCGCGACGCCGGCCCATTTCGCGCCCGCCGGCCTCGCTGTCCATCCAGACGGCCGCCTGTTCATCGCCGGCCTCGGCAATTTCAAGGACACGGGCGGCATCATCGCGACCCGGCCCGACGGATCGAAGCCGGAGACGATCGTGCCTGCCGGCGCGGGCTATCTGGTCGACGACATCGACTTCGATGCCGCGGGCGGCTTCTACTTCACCGATTTCCGCGGCACGTCCAGCGACCCCAAGGGTGGCGTCTACTACGTCTCGCCGGACGGCAAGACCACGACGCCCGTCCTGCCGAACCTCGCGGTCGCCAACGGCGTGGCGCTCTCGCCCGACGGCAGGACCCTGTGGGCCGACGAGCTCAGCGGTGGCGTCCTGCACAAGGTGGAGCTGAGCGACGCCACGACCATCGCGCCGTTCGGAACGTCCGTGCCCTATCATTTCATCGGGCCGGCGCCCGACTCCATGCGCGTCGATGCGGATGGAAACCTGTATGTCGCGATCTACGGGCAGGGCCGCATCCTCGTCTTCAACGCGACGGGCCTCCCGATCGGCCAGATCCTGATCCCGGGCCGGGACTCCGGGCACAATCTCCGGTCGACCAGCATGGCGTTCAAGCCCGGCACCAGGGAGCTCTACATCGTCGCAAGCGACGCCCGGGGCGGCGAGGGATGCGGCATCTACCGCGTCCAGGCCTTCGCCGAGGCGCCGGCCCGACATGCAGGTCAGGAGCAGTGAGATTGGGCCGGTGCCCGCTTCTGGCTTGCTCCAGCCCGGGATGGATAGAGGAAAGGCCCGCTCAGCGTCGCCAGGGAACGCCGATATTCATCAAGAACGGAATACATCCGCGATCCGTCTCTGGGAATGGGAAGTGACGTCCGCAGAGAGGTCGGGCAAAACGGCTCGCACGCCGACCGGAGATGCGTTTCGTGAGCGCTTCGAGAGATCCGGTAGACCGCGGCAGGAGGAAGGTTGGCGAGCGTCCCGCCGATCCGCTCCGCTTCCAGCCCGAGATGGTCCAGCAATCTGAGCGGAACCGGGCAGCGCGGGCCGTAGGTGAACTGGTAGAGGGCGCCGTCTGGTCTCATCTTGCGGAACGCACCCGTCAGGATCGCGATCACCTTGCGCGGCGGCATCGACAGCAGAGGCAGCCCGCTGACGACGGCGCCGGCCGGCCTTCCATCGAAGAGGTCGATCGTCCGCAGGCGGGCGGCGTCCATCCGGAGCGTGTGCGCTCTCGGGTAGCGGACATGGAGTGCGGCGGCGAATTCGGATCCGAACTCGATCAGCGCGAGATCCTCCTGGCTGACACCGCGTGCGATCAGGGCGCGTGTGAACGCGCCAGTCCCCGGTCCCAACTCGATCACCGGCCCGGTGTCGCGCGAGATTTCGGAAGTGATGAGGCTGGCGAGCGCGCGTCCCGACGGCGCGATGGCGGCGACGCGCAGAGGGTTCCTGAGCCATGCCCGGAAGAAGCCGAGCGCCTCGGCCATACGCTGTTGCTTCATGGAAGTGGTCCCTGCCGAAGCGAGACGGCGATGCGCTGGTTTGCGATCAACATGGTGATTCCGGTCAGGACGGTTGCGACCGGGACAGTCAGAAGCCCGATGCTCAGGCCATTGGGGATTTGCGCCGCTGTCGCCGCATCGCTGACCAAGCCGACGATGAGAGGCCCCAATGCCGGACCCAGGAGGCCGGAGCCAATCATCACGAGGCTCGTGGCCATCGCTTCCTTGCCCTTGCCGGCCACCAAGTGCGCTGCGCCGAACCCCCATGGCAGCAGGAATGCGAAGGACAGCATGGTCGGCACCAGCAGCAGTATCGAGATCCATCCGACCGGCGCGAACAACGCCGCGGTCGTCGTCACGCTGGCGACCAGGAAGAGAATGCCGGGCGGGCCAAGCACCCTGCCGGTGCCGGAGCGCACCGCGCGGTCGAACCAGCGTCCGCCGAGCAGCGTTCCGACAATGCCCATCATGCCTTGCAGGAGCCCGAAGGCCAGCCCGGCCTCGCTGGCGCTGTATCCGTGGATGCGAATGAGAAAAGGCGCTGCGAAGGCGTAGAACGGCGCTGCGGCGAAACTGGCGGCAACCGCACCGATGAACAGCCAACGAAATGTCTGAGACGAAAGCAGCCGCAGGCTCGATCGCAAGAAGGGCTCGCTGTCGGCTGCCGCGCTCTCGAGCGGCGGGGTCGGTCCCGCGACCACGAGCGTCAACAGAGCGATCAACCCTCCGATGGTTCCGGCACCGATCAGCGCGGCACGCCAGCCCAGCGTGTCGCTGATCGCGCCGCCAACAGCGAATCCCGCCATCGTGCCGATCGGGATGCCCATGGCGAAAAGGCCGATTGCCAGGCCGCGGCGCTCGGGTCTGATCTTTCGGGCTATGATCGCATGTCCGGCAGGGGGCGCGCCGGCCTCGCCGAACGCAACGCCGAACCTCGTCAAGCCCAAGAACAGAAAGCTCGCGGCCAAACCGCCAAGCGCTGTCATCGCGCTCCAGCCAAGGATGCACGACACGAGGACGAACCGGGGCGATCCTCGATCGGCGGCGCGGGCGAGCGGCAGCGACAAAAGCGAATAGCAGACCGCGAAGGCGATCCCGGTGAGCAAGCCGATCTGTGTGTCGCTCAGCGAAAGGTCTGCCTTGATCGACTCCGCCATGATGAATGGAAGGATTCTGTCGATCTGGGAGATTGAGCTTGCAAGGAAAAGTGCAACAAGTATCGCGCCGACACGCCATCCTCGCGCGTATTCGCTGCCGGTTTCATGAGATATGGAGGGTAACCAATTTGGTTTGTCTATTGACGGAGCAGCCGTTTCTGTCATTCTTGGCGCTTCCCCTAGATTTGGTTGGTGCCATCAAGCTAGAGGAAGTGTCTGATGACCAGAATGCCCGAAACCTCAATAAATTTGCCTATTCCTCCAGGCGACAATACGGTTCGGACTGAAGGCCGCGTGCTGCGCTGGCCTCGCACCCAGCCGGAGGGTCGAATGTCGTCACCGCTTCTCGCGGCGGTCACTGCCTATATCGAGGCTCAGGGCGGCGGCCAGGGTCTGTTTCCGACACCGATCGGTGGCGTCAACATCATCCGTTCCTTCCAGGAAATGATGCCGATGCGGCAGATCTACCGGCCGTCGCTCTGCGTCGTGATCCAGGGGGCGAAGCAGATCCTCTTCGGCGAGGACATGCTGGACTACGGCGCGATGGAATGCCTCGTCGTCAGCGTGGAACTGCCGGCCAGCGGCCGGATCGTCCAGGCGAATCCGGAAGCGCCCTTTGTCGGCATTACCATAGATCTCGACGTCGCGACGCTGCGCGACGTGCTGGAACAGCTGGACACGCAACCCGTTCCGGCCGCCGGTCCCGGTCCCTGCGTGTTCGTGGGCCAGGTCGACGAGCCTCTGGCGGATTGCATCCTGCGTCTTGTCCGGATGTCCGAGACGCCGAAGGCGATCCCGATCCTCTATCCTTCGGTCATGCGCGAGATCTGCTATTGGCTGCTGAGCGGCCCGCACGGCGGTGAACTCTGCAATCTGGCCTTGCCGGAATCGAGTATCGTGCGGGTTGTCAACGCCATCTATTTTTTGCGTGACAATTTCGCGCGAACTCTGCGTGTGGAACAACTGGCCGAGGTGGCGCGAATGAGCCCCTCATCGTTCCATCAGCACTTCAAGGCGCTGACCTCGATGACGCCGCTTCAGTTTCAGAAACAGCTGCGCCTGCTCGAGGCGCGACGCCTGATGGTGGCGGAGGCCGCAAGCGTGGCGGAGGCTGCCTACCAGGTTGGCTACGAAAGCGCGTCGCAGTTCAGCCGCGAATATTCCCGGATGTTCGGAGTTGCTCCGAAGCGTGACGTCATGAACCAGCAGCGGTTGTATAGCCGGTACGCCAGCCGCGAAGTGCGTAGTGCGTAGATCATGTGTTCAGGAGGTCGCTCCTTGCAGTTCTGCTTGGAGCGGCACTCTTGATGCGAGCAGGGAAATGCCGTCGTGGGCGCTTTGGAGTGGCCGGATATTCCCTAGGCATTCAGCCGCAGCCGGCACGCATCACATCAAATTTTGCTGTGCAGCCTGATAAACGGTTCTCACGACCGGCTGAAAACCGAGACGGCGGGCGAGGGAGCCGTCCATATGGATATACCAAGGATTCGCCAGCGGCTCGGCCGAAGGCTCGATCGATTCCCCCACCAATTCCACGAGTTCATAGATCGAAGTCGGCGCTTCATCAGCGATATTGACGATGCGCCCGTCCATCGCGCCGGTCAGGGCCAGATTCATCGCGGTGGCGATATCGCGATGATGAACCATGCTCATCCTCTGAGCAGGGTGAAAGTTGACGTGGGCCACAAGCTTGGGAAGCGATTCGATATGGCCGTCCTTGTCGCCATAGACGAAGCCGAACCGTTGGATTGACCAATTCAATCCACTGTTCCGCAATTCGTTTTCGGCCGCCAGCTTGCTGGCCGGATAGTCAAGCTTCGGTGTGCACTCGTCATCCTCTCGACCAGGACGTGGCGTGTCCATATCATAAATGAGCCCTGTACTCGCCATGATGAAGCGGGCGCTCGGCGTATGCGCCTTCATCGCGGCGATGAGGTTGCGCGTACCTTCGAGGTTGCTCTTCCAGATGAGGTCGGTATCCGCCGTGCGGAAAACCGCTGCTAGATGAATGACCGCAGAGGCACCCTCCACGGCTGCCGGAAGCGATGCAGGGTCAAGCAGGTCGCCCTCGGCGGGCGTTATCCCGGAAGGAACCTCTTTGCCCGGTCGGACGAGCGCGCGACAACCAATCCCCGCTTCCATAAGGCGCGGAAGAAGACGGGCTCCGACGAGCCCGGTTGCACCAGTGACCAGGACTGTCACGGATACGTTTCCTTCTGTTGTAGAAGCTTTTCAAGCCGCTCTGTTGCTGTCTGAAGGACCCTGACCGCGGTCGCGATATCGGCGTCGTCGATGTCGTCGAACGCTGCTGAGCGAATGAAAGAAAGATCAGGCAACTCGCCCCAGAGCTTCGCGCCAGCGGCCGTGATGCGGAGAAGCTTCTGTCGCTGGTCAACTCGATCGGGCTCTTGCTCAACGAGACCCTTGCGCACGAGCGTCGCGACGATGCCGCTCATTGTCGCTCGTTCGATCGCAAGCAGCCGCACGAGATCTCGCTGCATCGTCGGCCCGACATGCGTGAGCTGGTAGAGCACGTACCACTGCACGGAGCCGAGATCATAGGGGCGGAGGACAGAATCCATTACCGCCCGTCCGGCGAAGTAACACCGCTTTGCCCATGCTCCGACGAGGTCACGACTTGAGCCTTTCCGCTCTTCGACCAACGACGCGCCCTCCAATGTCGCTAGCTACCTAGCTAATATGTATGGTACCGAACGAATATCAAGGGTCGGTTGCGTTTTGCCCGCGCATTTGATGGAAGAGGAACTCAACGACGGCAGTTGGCTGAAGGCCGGTTCCCTGCCCTCGGCACCTGACTCTTCACGAATTTCTGCAAGAACTGACTGACCCAGCAACCTTCCAGCTCAACTGGAGGAACAGACAGGAAATTTGCGCCTTCTCTGGCATCCGCGGTCGTGCGCTTGGCTCGTAGCTTCACAGCGCAATGCCGCAGAAACGGTTCGAATCGGCTCCAACGTCGCACTTTCTCGTGCGAACTGAGCACCATCGGGCTGAGCCTTTCGGTTCCTATTTCGATGATTCCCCGCCAACCACACGAGTGCAGGATCAGGCAAGTTTTTTGCGAGTTCAGGCATGGTGGTTTGCCGCGTCGTAGGCATCTTGGCGATGAGGGTGAAAAGCAGGGGCATCGGGACAATCATCGCCCGAAGTCTCGCTGAACCGCCGAGAACGCAAGGATCATCGATGACGAAGTGGACGACCGAGAACATTCCATCGCAACGCGGCCGCTCGGCGGTCGTCACCGGCACCGGCGGGCTGGGTTTCGAGACTTCACTGGCCCTGGCCCGCGCCGGCGCAAGCGTTGTGATCGCCGGGCGCAACCCTCAGAAGGGCGCTGAAGCCGTCGGAGCCATCAAGCAAGTTGTGCCTGGCGCGGAAGTGCGGTTCGGCAAGGTGGACTTAGCGAACCTCGCGTCGATCGCCGAATTCGCCGCGCAGCTGCAAGACAGCCTCGACCTCTTGATCAACAATGCGGGGGTCATGACGCCGCCGGAGCGGCGCGCGACCAGCGACGGTTTCGAGCTGCAATTCGGCACGAACTATCTTGGCCATTTCGCCCTCACCGCGCAGCTGCTACCGCTGCTGAAGAAGGGACGAAAGCCGCGCGTCGTGACCCTCGGCAGCGTGGCGGCGCGGAGCGGAGCGATCAACTTCGACGACCTGCAAGCCGAGCACGATTACAAACCGATGCAGGTCTACAGCCAGTCGAAACTGGCCTGCATCATGTTCGCCTTCGAGTTGAGCCGGCGCAGCAAGGCGGCCGGATGGGGCGTGGAAAGCCTGGCTGCGCATCCCGGCATCACACGCACCGATCTGATTCCGAACGGAGCGGGCCGGTCGAGCGTAGCCGGGATGGCACGACGCTACCTATGGTTCCTGTTCCAGCCCGCATGGCAAGGCGCCTTGCCCACGCTCCTTGCGGCGACCGACCCGGCAGCGCGGGACGGCGCCTATTATGGGCCTGACAGGCTGGGCGGGACGCGCGGCTATCCGGCCGAGGAGAAGCCCCCCGAGCAGGCGTTGGATACCGCCGCGGCGGCCCGCCTCTGGGAGACGTCCCGACACCTGACCGACGTGACGTTCGTCTGAGACGAGGGCCGGTCGGGATATGAAAAAGGGATTGGGATGGGCGAGGCGACCAGCATTCTCGTCGTCGATGACGATCCCGGCATCCGCGATCTGATCGCCGAGAGCCTGGGCGCGCACGGCTTTCAGGTCTTCACCGCGCCGGACGCGCGCGCCATGGAGCGCGCCCTCGGGGAACGCCGCATCGACTTGGTCATCCTCGACGTCCTCATGCCGGGGGAGAACGGGATATCGGCCTGCCGCCGCCTGACGGAGACCCATCGGCAGCCCGTGATCATGCTGAGCGCGATGGACAAGCCGTCGGACCGGGTCGCCGGCCTGGACGGCGGCGCCGACTACTATCTGGGCAAACCCTGCAACCCGCGGGAGCTGCTGGCTGTCGTGCGGGCGACCCTGCGGCGAAGCGCCACCAGCGACGGCGCGGAGCCCGCGCCGCTGCGCATCGGCTTCTGCGGCTGGATTATCGACTTCGCGGCGCATGAGCTGCGGGACCCCGCCGACGTCCTGGTTCACCTGACCGACGGCGAGTTCGCGGTGCTCCGCGTCTTCGTCGAGCGCCCGCGGCGGGTGCTGACCCGCGAGCAGCTGCTCAACGCCGCCCGCGGCCCGGATTCGGAGTCCTTCGATCGTGCGGTGGATGTCCAGGTCAGCCGCCTGCGCCGCAAGCTCAGGGCCCTGGACGGCGAGCTGATCCGCACGGTCCGCAACGAGGGGTACATGTTCGTGCCGGCCACGCAGAAGCTGTGAGGACGGGTGCCGATGGTCTTCCGCCGCCTCCCTCTGGGCATCCAGATCTTCGGGCTTCTGGTCGCGAGCCTGCTGGTCATCCAGGTTCTGAACCTGGCGGTCCTGCTGGTGTTCCCGCCGACGCCGGGTTCCGTCTTCACAGTGTCCGACATCAGGGGCGCCCTGATCGACGATAGGCGCGGGCGGCGGCTCGAGGACGGGAGCTGGCGGGCGGTCGGCCCGGTCGACTCCCTGATGGCCCTCTGGAAGGACCGCGCCGTCATCTGGCTTCTGGGCACGGTGTTGCCGTCGATCCCGCTGGCCTATCTGCTGGCGTCCTGGGTCTCCGCCCCTCTCCGCCGGTTCGGCGCGGCGGCGGAGCGGTTGGGCCGCAACCTGCGCGAGCCGCCCCTCTGCCTCGACGGCCCGGCCGAGATCGCGGGGGCGGCGAAGGCATTCAACGAGATGGCGTCGCGGCTGA
Source organism: Inquilinus sp. NPDC058860 (assembly GCF_042743185.1). Taxonomy (NCBI): domain Bacteria; kingdom Pseudomonadati; phylum Pseudomonadota; class Alphaproteobacteria; order Rhodospirillales; family Rhodospirillaceae; genus Inquilinus; species Inquilinus sp. NPDC058860. The sequence goes on from NZ_JBHYMS010000004.1 coordinate 196,841, forward strand.
GCCGGTTCGTCGACGACCGCGTCGCCCTGATGGGCGCCGTCGCCCATGATCTCCGCACGCCGCTGACCCGCCTGTCCTTCCGCCTGGAAACCGTCGCCGAGGATGTCAGGGCGAAGGCCGAGGGCGATATCGGGGAGATGCGGGCGATGCTGACCGCGCTTCTCTCCTTCGTGCAGACCATGCGGAACGACCGGCCCCGGCAGCGCCAGGAGCTGCGATCGCTGATCACCAGCATAGCCGATGAGCAGGCCGATATGGGCCGCAACGTCGTGGTGGAGGACGGCCCGGAGATCGTGCTGGTCGGCGACCATCTCGGGCTGCGCAGCCTGTTCACCAACCTGATCGACAATGCGGTGACCTATGGCGGCGGCGCCTGCATCCGGCTGCGGAAGCAGGGCCGGGAAGCGATCGTGGAGATCGACGACGACGGCCCCGGCCTGCCGCAGGAGGAGCTGGAGTGGGTGTTCGAGCCGTTCTACCGGTCCGAGGCCTCCCGCAGCCGTGGGACGGGCGGCATAGGCCTCGGGCTGGCCCTGGTGCGGTCGGTGGCGGTGGCCCATGGCGGGCGCGCCCTGCTCGAGAACCTGGCCGGCCGGGGGGTGCGCGCACGCGTCCATCTTCCCGTCTAGGGATGGCCGCGCCGGGGCCGCCCGCCTCGGCGACGGCTACGGACCAATCAAGGACCGCAGCCGGGTCGCCGCGGGCGCCCGGGTCAAGCGATAGAGGGTGAAGGGAATGTCATCCGCGTCGGTGGCGTCCACCCGGCAGGCCTCGATGCGGAGTCGGTCGAGCAGATCGCTCTGCACCGGGCAGCACGGGGCGGAGGTGACCTGGTAGAAGGCACCCCCGTCCCGGATCTGCCCGAACGCCGCGTTCAGCGTGACCAGGGCCTCTCCGATCGGCAGGTGCCGCAGGGGCAGGGTGGATACGATCGCTCCGGCCTGCTGCCTGCCGAAAGGGGATGCCGAGCCCAGCGCGGCGGCATTGGACCAGAGGATCCTGGCCTCGGGGTATCGCTGCTGGAGCGTGACCGAGAGTTCGGACCCGTGCTCCACCAGGGCGACCTGCGCCGGCGGGATGCCGTTGCGGATGATGGTGTGGGCGAAGCTGACGGCGCCTGCTCCGAGAACGATGACCGGGGCGTCCGCCGTCGTGATCTGGCGCGCCATCATGCCCGCCAGCGCCCAGTCCGACCGAACGGCAGGCCCGATCGGGTGCGCGTTGGAGAGCGACCGGCGAAGCAGCTCGGGTGTATCGGCCATGAGCGGTCGGCTCCGTGTCTTCCGATGAGGGACGGGTGCTTGCTCGCGCGATTGTGTTTCCGTCGGATTTCCGCCCGGGGCGCCGGGACCGCGGGTCATGGGGGCGGCCCCGTCAAGCGCGGTGCCCCGGAAACACCGGGGAAACAACCGGCTCCTATCAGGCAACGACTCGCGATCGGCGTGGGGCTCTCGCAGGGAGAGCGGCTCCGGATCTGCCGGCGCGGCATCCCGTTTTCAGCGATCACGTGGAGCATGTTGGATGAGCTGGTCGTACGGCTACGTCACCGACCTCGGTTACACGCATGGCTATTATCGGGAGCTCAGCCCCTCGATCCTGCGCTTCGCCTGCCTGTGCGGGAACGTCGAGCCGCAGCTGAGCGACCATCCGGCCTATCTGGAGCTGGGATTCGGGCAAGGCGTGCCCATCGCCATCCATGCGGCGGCCACCGACGGCAGCTTCTGGGGAACCGACTTCAACCCGGAGCATGCGGTCCATGCGCGCGAACTGGCCGCGGCCTCGGGCGCCGACCTCCGCCTGTTCGACCAGTCCTTCGAGGAGCTCTCGGCGCGCGCCGACCTGCCGGACTTCGACATCATCGCGCTGCACGGCATCTGGAGCTGGATCTCGGAGAGCAACCGGAAGCGGGTGACCGAGATCATCCGGCGGCGCCTGCGGCCCGGCGGCATCGCCTATATCAGCTACAACTGCCTCCCGGGCTGGGCGCCGGCGATCCCGCTCCGCCAGCTCCTGACCATGTATGGCGACTACGGCGGCATGCCGTTGGCCGGCGCACGGTCGATGATCGAGGGGGCTCTGGCCTTCTCCGACAGCCTGATCAAGACCAAGCCGATCTATTTCCACGAGAACCCCGCCGCCGTGCATCACTTCGAACGCATGGCCAACAGCAGCCGCAACTACATCGCCCATGAGTACCTGAACGCGGATTGGCATATCCCGAGCTTTGCCGAGATGATCCGCAGCCTGGAAGAGGCGAAGGTGACCTTCGTGGGCTCCGCCCGGCTCCTCAGCCGGATCGACGGCTTGCACCTGACGGAAGAGGGGCGGAAGCTGCTGGCGACCATCGAGCATCCGGTCTTCCGCGAGACGGTCCGGGACTACCTGGTGAACCAGCGCTTCCGCTGCGACGTGTTCGTCAAAGGCCCCAGGCCGATGGCCGGGGCGAGACAGCGCGAGGCATGGCACGCGCAACGCTTCGTGCTGACCGCGTGTCGCGAGGACATCCCGAAGAAGGTCGCCGGCGCCCGGGGCGAAGCGGAGCTGCCGCAGAAGATCTATCCGCCGATCATCGACGCGCTGTCAGAGGACGGCTACGCGCCGAAGGGCATCGACGACCTCATGAAGACTCTCGTGCTCCGCGGAATGAAGGTCAGCGAGATCATCGAGGCGCTGGTCGTCCTTGTCGGCGCCGGTTTCGCCGCGCCGGCGCAGACGGTCACCGACGATGTCGCCCAGCGATGCCGGGCCTTCAACCAGTACGTGCGGCGACGGGCCCTGATGGACTCCGATCTCAACCATATGGCGTCTCCCGTCACCGGCGGGGGAATCGCGGTGCCGCACATCCAGCAGATCTTCATGCTGGGGCTGGAGCAGGGCAGGACGAGCGTCCACGATCTCGCCGGCTTCATGTGGGAGTTCCTCGACGGCGTCGGCGAGCGGCTGATCCGGGACGGCAAGCGCGTGGAGTCGAAGGAGGAGCACCTCAAGGAGTTCACGCCCGCGGCGCGGGCGTTCCTCGACAGAGGGCATGCGCTGCTGCGTGCGCTGCAGGTGGTGTAGCGGGACGGGGCAGCACGCCGGTCGTGAGGTGCTCGGCCGTATCGAATGGCGACGCAGTGGCCGTCCTGCTCGAGCCGCGCCCTGCGCGTGCCGAGCACTCATCCCCTGGACGCCGTCCCTCGAAAGGCAGTTTGGCCGCCACGTCTCCGGCGTGGCTCGGGATGACAGCGGGACCGACTTGGGGCTCCGCGGGTCAGCTCGACTTCGCCCAGATCACGGCGTCGGTCCCGGCGGGGATCCGCATTGGGCTCGACGGATCGTTCACCGCGCGCCACACCGCTTCGGCCACGTCCGGCGCGTGGGTGATCGGCCCCGGCTCGGCGAAGCTCGCGAAGAGGCCCTTCACGAGGTCGGCATAGGCCTCGTGGTCGAGGCCCAGCATGCGGGAATGCGCGTTGTCGGCGAAACGGGTCTCGGGCGAACGCCCCGGCAGCACCAGGCGCGCGCGCACGCCGAACTGCTCGAGTTCCAGCGCCATCGACTCGGTGAACGCGTTCACCGCCGCCTTGCTCGCGGTGTACGCGGCGATCAGGGGGATCGATTTCAAGGTCACGCTCGACGTGACGTTCACGATGACGCCGGCCCTGCGCTGCCTGAACTGCGGCAGCACAGCCTGGGTCAAAGCCATCGTGCCGAAGGTGTTGGTCTCGAAGACCTCGCGCACCGTCGCCATCGGGGTGGCCTCGAAGGGCGACGCCGCGCCGCAGCCCGCGTTGTTGACGAGAGCGTCTATCGGCCCCGCAGCCGCGACGGCGTGGCGGATGCTCTCGGGATCGGTGACGTCGAGCGCCAGCACGCGCAGATGCTTGGATCGCGGCAGCACGTCTTCGCGCGGCGTGCGCATCGTGGCGACGACCTGCCAGTCGCGATCATGAAAGTATCTGGCGATCTCAAGTCCGAAGCCGGACGAGCACCCGGTGATCAGGATGGTTTTCATGGGGCTTTTGAAGATGGTTGTCGTGCCAGGACGATAGGTCGTCGCAACAGGACCTTCTATAATCGAAAGTCCAAGGTTCGTTTGCAGGAGTCCGGATATGGTCGATCCGCTCGCGGAGGTCGTCACGCTCCTCCAGCCGGGCGCCCGGTTCTCGAAGGCCGTTGTCGGCGCCGGCTCGTGGCAGATCCGCCGCTCGGATGCCGGAGCGCCTTTCTACTGCCTGGTCCTCGAGGGCGGGTGCCGTCTTGCGCTCGACGGGCGCGAGCCCATCGAACTCCGCTCGGGCGACTTCATCTTGATCCCTGCGGCATACGGCGTCGGAATGTCCAGCATGGCGCCTCGCTCGGGGGACGCCCCCGAGGCGCTGCCCGTCGCGCTGGCCACCGGCGAATTCAGGATCGGCGACCAGGACGGCCCGACCGACCTGCGGATGCTGGTGGGCCACTGCAGCTTCGGCTCCCCCGATGCCGGCTTGCTGGTGTCGCTGCTTCCCCAACTCGTGCATGTGCGCGGCGAGCCGCGACTCGCCACACTCGTGCAGCTCGTGAGAGACGAGTTCCGCGAACGGCGTCCGGCGCGCGAGGTCATCCTCGCCCGTCTCATCGAGGTCCTCCTCATCGAAGCGCTCCGCTCGACGGCGGGGACCGCAGCGTCGCCCGGCCTCGTGCGCGGGCTCGCCGACGAGCGCCTTGCCGTCGCGATACGACGGATGCATGAGAGCCCGACCAGGGCGTGGACGGTTGCACAGTTGGCGAAGCAGGCCGCGCTCTCTCGTTCAGCGTTCTTCGAACGGTTCAGGCGCGCGGTCGGGCTCGCGCCGATGGAGTATCTGCTCGCTTGGCGCATGGCTTTGGCAAAGAACATGCTCCGGCAGAACGAGGGCGGCGTCGCCGAAATCGCGGAACGCGTCGGCTACGGCTCCGCGAGCGCGTTCAGCGTCGCATTCAACCGCTATGTCGGACTGCCGCCGGCGCGGTATGCGCGCGAGCAGACGGAATCCGTGACGCTTGCCGCCTCGACGCTCCGCGGCAGCCACGCCGGCCGCCCGGAGCCGTGATCGTGTCTCCTCGCGCTTCGGCCTCGGGCCGATCCGCGATCCGATCGTCTCCGCATCCGCTTCCACCCGGACCGCGCCGGATGGTGTAGCGTCCGATCCATCGGCCGATCATGGGGAGGCAGGGAATGCAGCGGCTTCTGGTGCTCCAGTCGCTCTGGGCGATGGAGCGGCGCCACACCGACGGCTTCGAGCGCACGCTCGAGGCCAATATCGAGATGATCGCGGAGGCCGGCTTCGACGGCGTCAGCACGCCCTGGGCCGACCGGGACCTGGTCCGTCGTACGTCGGATGGCCTCCGGAGCGCCGGCATGGTCGCCGAAGGCGTGTGCTTCCCGAAGACCGTCGACGATCTGAAACCGGTGCTCGAGATCGCGGCCGAGTTCCCGGTGCACCACATCAACCTGCAGCCGGATGTCCGGCCGCGGCGGCTGGAAGACTGCGTGCCGCTGATCGAGGGCTGGCGGCGCCTGGCCGAGCAGGTGGCGTTCCCGGTGCTGATCGAGACCCATCGCGACCGGATGACCACGGATCTGTACTTCACCCTCGACCTGCTCGACCGGTTCCCGGAGCTGCCGCTGCTGGCCGACCTGTCGCATTTCCTGGTCGGCCGGGAATTCGCCTGGCCGGTCCCCGACGAGAACCACGCCCTGATCCACCGGATCCTGGAGAATTCCTGGGCCTTCCATGGGCGTGTGGCCTCGCGCGAGCAGGTGCAGATCGAGATCTCCTTCCCGCATCACCGGCCCTGGGTCGACCTGTTCCTCGGCTGGTGGGATCACGGCTTCCGCAGCTGGCGCCGCCGCGCCGCCGCGGACGCGACCCTGTCCTTCACCTGCGAGCTGGGGCCGAAGCCCTATGCGATCACCGGCCGCGACGGCAACGACACCACCGACCGCTGGGCCGAATCCCTGACCCTCGCCGGGCTGGCGCGGGACCTCTGGGCCCGGACGGCCCGGGGATAGCGGGCCTCCCGGCATGGAGGGCGCGGGGGGATCTCGCCCCCGGCCTGTCCGCGCGCCGAGAAGGCCCGGGTCGAGGCCGTCCCGCCTAGTCCACGCGCGGCAGGCTGATGATGGCGCGCAGCCCCTTCGCCTGGTTGGCCAGGACGATGTCGCCGCCATGGTGGCGCACGATGGTGCGCGCGATCGACAGGCCGAGGCCGACGCCGCCGGTCTCCGGGTTGCGCGAATTCTCGATCCGGAAGAACGGGGCGAACACCTGTTCGGCGGCGCCGTCCGGGATCCCCGGCCCGTCATCCTCGATCACGATCTCGACGGTGTCGTCGGTGCGCGCCAGATGCACCCGGGCCCGCTCGCCGTAGCGCACCGCGTTCTCGACCAGGTTGCGGATGGCGCGGCGCAGGGCGTCGGGCCGGCAGCGATAGCTGATCTTCGGCCCTTCCCGGAAGGTGACGTCCTGGCCCAGCTCGGCCAGGTCGTCGCACAGGCTCTCGACCAGCGCCGGCAGGTCGACGGCCCGGGTGCCCTCGGCCGTCGCCTCCTCGCGGGCGAAGGCCAGGGTCGCCTCGGTCATCTTCTGGACCTCGGCGATCGTCGCCAGCATCTTCTCCCGCTCCTCCGCATCGGCGACGAACTCGGCGCGCAGGCGCAGCGATGTCAGCGGCGTGCGCAGGTCGTGGCCGATCGCCGCCAGCATGCGGGTGCGGTCCTCGACGAAGCGCTGCAGCCGCTCCTGCATCCGGTTGAACGCCTCGGCGGTGTTGCGGATGTCGTCGGGACCCGCTTCCGGCAGCGGCGCCGTGGTTTCGCCGCGGCCCAGCGCCTCGGCGGCGACGGCCAGGCGCCGCATCGGCCGGGCGATGCCGCGGGCGACGACGATGCCGAACACCGACAGCACGATCGCCGTGACCGCGACCGACACCACCGACTGGTTGGTCCAGAACGAGTTGCCGTTCGGCTTGGCATAGGCGCTGTTCAGCCACGCGCCGCTGCCCAGCTCCACCGACAGGCCCATGCCGTAGGCCGCGTCGAGATACAGGAACTTGGCCGGGCCCGACAGCGGCCAGGCATGGGTCGGCACGTCGGTCCAGGGCGTGGTGACGGCCGCGGTGGCCGTGCCGATGCCGGGGACCTGGACCGATTCGTGCCGCTCCTCGCGCTGGTCCTGGTCCTTTTTCGGGGCTTTCGGCCCCCAGGGCGTCAGGCTCGGCAGCGGCTTCGCCAGCTGGGTCCAGGCCTCGCGCCGCCAGGCCATGGCGTCGCCCGGTCCGTCGGGCGACACCCAGAAGCGGCTGTAGGAGGTGCCGCTGGCGCGCAGGATGTCGTCCCGCAGCGCCGGCGGCGTCGCCTCCAGGAGGCGGGCGAGAGACGCGGTGCGGCTGAAGAACTCGCCCTTGGCGGCGGCCTTCAGCGCCTGGCCGCGCTCGTCCCAGGAGATCAGGAAGCCGATGCCCTGCGACAAGGCGAGGGCCAGCAGCATCAGCCCGATGAACTGGGCCGCCAGGCTGTGCGTCCACCATCGCCTCATGCCGGCTCGACCTCCGCCACGAAGCTGTAGCCGCCGCCCCAATGGGTCTTGATCAGGGCCGGCACCTTGGGGTCGGCCTCGATCTTCTTGCGCAGGCGGCTGACCTGGTTGTCGATGCTGCGGTCGAAGCTGTCGGCGGCGCGGCCGACGGTCAGGTCCAGGAGCTGGTCGCGGCTGAGCACCAGGCCGGCATGGTCGAGGAAGGCGTTCAGCAGCCGGAACTCCGCGGTGCTGAGCGCGACCGCCACGCCGTCCTCCCCGACCAGCTCGCGCCGGCCGACATCCAGCAGCCAGCGGTCGAAGCGCAGTGCCTTCGCCTTCAGCCGGCCGCGCTGCGGCGGCAGGCTGTGCACCCGGCGCAGCACCGCCTTGATGCGGGCCAAGAGCTCGCGCGGGTTGAACGGCTTGGTGACGTAGTCGTCGGCGCCGATCTCGAGGCCGATGATGCGGTCGGTGTCCTCCGCCATCGCGGTCAGCAGGATCACCGGCACCTCGCCGGTGCCGCGCAGGTAGCGGCACAGCGACAGCCCGTCCTCGCCCGGCATCATGACGTCGAGCACGATCAGGTCGGGCGCGCTGCGCTCCAGCATGCGGCGCAGCGCCGCCGCGCTTTCGGCGACGCTGACCCTGTAGCCGTGCTGGGACAGGTATTTGCCGACGAGGTCGCGGATGTCGCGGTGGTCGTCGACGACGGCGATGTGCGGTATGGATTCCATGCTGCGCTCCACGGGTCGAACATACCGAAAACGGCGCCGGACCCCGCGCAGGAAATTGTATCAGATTGTCTCGAATCGCGGGTTTGCGACAGTCGGCGACCGAAAACCCGGTCCGGCGACAGATCCCTGCGACACTTGCCGCCCATAGTGCCCCCGTCGGCGCAACAGCGATGGTCGAGGGCAATGCTGGGATTCGGATGGGACGGCCTCGGCGCGCGGATGCCGGTGCTCCGCGCGGCCGGCCTCGGGCCCGACCGGGCCGCGGCGCCGCGCTCCGCCTTCGCGACGGTGCTGTTCGCCGACATCGTCGGCTTCACCCGGCTGTGCGAGACGCTGGAGCCGGCGGGCACCTTCGCCCTCCTGTCCGGCTTCCACCAGCGCATGGCGCAGGCGGTGGCGGATCACGGCGCGGCGATCGGCGACCCGATCGGCGACGGGATCATGGCGGTGTGGTGCGGCCCGGCGCCGGTCGCCGCGCGCTCCGCCCTGCGCTGCGGCTTCGCCATGCTGGAGGCGATCGAGGACTGGAACCGCGCGCGCCGCGATGGGCTTCCCCTCCGGATCGGCGTCGGCCTGCATGCCGGCCCGGTGATGATCGGCCGGGTCGGCGCCGCCGGGCACGACAAGCTGGGCGCCTTCGGCGACACCGTGAACGTGGCCCATCGGCTGGAGCGGATGACCCGGACGCATCGCAGCGACATCATCGTCTCGGAGGAGCTGTTCCGGGCCGTGGCCCTGCACGACCCGGCGGAGGGCCGGCTGGCCTGGTTCCCCGCCGCCGGCCGCGCCGATATCCCCGGCCGGGCGGAGGGGGTCGCGATCCGCGCCGCGATGCTCGCCTGAGCCAATCGTATCAAACTGTGCGGCCCGGTCCGCGCCGCGACATTCCGCGACAAACCCGCCGGCCCCCGGGCAAAGTTCTGCGACAAGCGGCCGGCATCGTGTCCGGGCATCAGCGAAAGGGATGACCCCATGCATGACGCGACACAGATCCGGCCCGCCGCGGCCGGACCGGCGATCGATCCCGACCGCATCGAGCCCGGCTGGAGCCCGCCGGTCGACCGGCTGGCCCTGAGCTGGGACGAGGTGGCGGCGAGCTGGCTGGCCGTCTGCGGGCTGCTGGCGATCCTGGGCGTCGCCGCGATCATCGGCCGCGAGCCGGTGGGCGAGCCCGTGTACCTCACGGCCGGGCCGCCCGGCATCGGCCTGCACGGCGCCGGCCTGCATGGCGTCGGGCCGGCGGCCGGCGCGGAGGACTGCCGGACCCCGACCGTCCAGGGCACCGCGCCTTTCATCCTGGCCCCGCGGCCGCAGGGCCACGCCTGACCGCCGATCGATCCCCAGACTGACGGAGAATTGTTTCGTGATGACGTTGGCCCGTCCGGCCATGCTGCTGGCCTTCGCGGCGCTGCTCGGCGCCCCCTTGCCTGCTTCCGCGCAGGATGCCGCGGCGGGGGAGCGTGCCTTCCGCCAGCGCTGTGCCTCCTGCCACAGCCTCGACCCCGGGCAGAACCGGGCCGGCCCCAGCCTGGCCGGCGTGATCGGCCGCAAGGCCGGCAGCATCGAAGGCGCCCGGTACTCGCAGCCGCTGCGCGACTCCGGGATCACCTGGGACGCGCAGTCGCTCGACGGCTTCCTGGCCGATCCGCGCAAGGCGGTGCCCGGCACCAGCATGACGGTCGCCCTGCGCGACGCCGCGCAGCGCGAAGCCATCATCGCCTACCTGTCCGGCCGCTGAGACCGGGGGCCGGCCCAGGCTGCAAGGAGAATTTGTATCAAACCGTGTCAGCGGGCCGTTTCGAGACGGCTCGCGACAAAGGCCCGGGCCGCCGGACAAGGTTCTGCGACAGCCGGCGCCCAGGCTTCCCACCGTGCAACCACCACAGGAGACGTGTCGTGATCACTAGAATCCCCGTTCCGGTCCTGGCCGGCCTGGCCCTGCTGGCCACCATCGGCACCGCCCTGGCCCAGGGCGACGGCTGCATCAAGCGGGACACCACCGCCGGGGCGCAGAGCACCCCGACCACCACGCCGGCGCCGGCCCCGGCGTCGGACGCCAGGCCGAGCTGAGACTGCGCGGGCACCGGCTCCCCATCCGGTGCCCGCACGCCGCGTAACGGTGTTCCGGCCCCACCCAGCCAACCGCGAGGCAGCCATGGCCTTCACCCTCAGGATCAACGGAACCGAGCGCAGCGTCGACGTCGAGCCCGATACGCCCCTCCTGTGGGTGCTGCGGGAGCAGATCGGCCTGACCGGCACCAAATACGGCTGCGGCATCGCCCAGTGCGGCGCCTGCACCGTGCATGTCGACGGCGTCGCCACCCGGTCCTGCGCGATGCCGGTCAGCGCGATCGCGCCGGAGCAGCAGATCACGACCATCGAGGGGCTGTCGCCCGACGGGTCGCATCCGGTGCAGAAGGCCTGGCTCGCCCTCGACGTGCCGCAATGCGGCTACTGCCAGACCGGCATGATCATGGCGGCGGCCGCCCTGCTGCAGCAGAACCGCAGCCCGTCCGACGACGACATCGCCGTGGAGATGACCAACATCTGCCGCTGCGGCACCTACAACCGGGTGCGCGCGGCGATCAAGCTGGCCGCCGGCAATGCCGACGCGGTCCAGAGCGGCTGAGGGAGGCCCCCATGACGATCGTGCAGAGCATTTCGCGCCGCGGCTTCATCGTCAGCGGCGCCGCCGCGATCGGCGGGCTGTCGCTGGGCTTCCGCGTGCCCTTCGCCGGCGAGGCCCTGGCGGCCGAGGCGGTGCCCGAGGTCAACGCCTGGGTCGTGATCCGGCCGGACGAGACCGTGGTGATCCGCATCGCCCGCTCCGAGATGGGGCAGGGCACGCTGACCGGCCTGGCCCAGCTGGTGGCCGAGGAGCTGGGCTGCGACTGGTCCCGCGTCACCACCGAATATCCGACCCCGGGCGAGAACGTCGCCCGCGACCGGATCTGGGGCAATTTCTCCACCGGCGGCAGCCGCGGCATCCGCGAGTCCCAGGACTATGTCCGCAAGGGCGGGGCGACGGCGCGCGAGATGCTGGTCGCGGCCGCGGCGGCGGAATGGCAGGTGCCGGCGGCCGACTGCTCGGTCGACAAGGGCGTGATCAGCCATGCCGCCAGCGGCCGCAGCACCACCTTCGGCAAGGTGGCGGCCGCCGCCGCGCAGCTGACGCCGCCGGCCGAGGTCAGGCTGAAGGACCCGAAGGACTGGACCATCGCCGGCAAGCCGCTGCCGCGGCTGGACACGGCGGACAAGCTGACCGGCAAACAGGTCTACGGCGCCGACATCGTGCGGCCCGGCATGGTGAACGCCGCGATCAAGGCCTGCCCGGTGTTCGGCGGCAGGGTGAAGAGCTTCGACGCCGCCGCCGTCGCCGGCATGCCCGGCGTGCGCCAGGTGGTGCAGGTCGACGACACCGCCGTCGCCGTGGTGGCCGACACCTGGTGGCGGGCCAAGACCGCGCTGGACGCCCTGCCGGTGGTCTGGGACGAGGGGCCGAACACCGGCGTCTCCAGCGCCTCGATCGCCGAGATGCTGACCGCCGGGCTCGATGCGGACGACGCCTTCATCGGCAACCAGATCGGCGACGCGCGCCAGGCCATCGCCGGCGCCGCCAAGACGGTCACGGGCACCTACGCCTTCCCATATCAGAACCACGCCACCATGGAGCCGATGAACGCCACGGCGCTGTGGACGCCGGAGCGCTGCGAGGTCTGGTGCCCGACCCAGAACGGCGAGGCGGCGCTGGCGGTCGCGGCCGAGGCGGCGGAGCTGCCGGTGCGGCAATGCGATGTCTACAAGCTGCATCTCGGCGGCGGCTTCGGCCGGCGCGGCAACTTCCACGACTATGTGCGCCAGGCGGTCCTGATCGCGAAGCAGCTTCCCGGCACGCCGGTGAAGCTGCTGTGGTCGCGCGAGGAGGACATGCTGCACGGCGCCTATCACCCCACCACCCAGTGCAAGCTGACCGGCGTGCTCGATGCGGACGGCACCCTGACGGCGCTGCACATGCGGATCTCCGGCCAGTCGATACTGGCGGCGGTCCGGCCGGAGGGCATGCAGAACGGCATGGACCCGGTGGTGTTCCAGGGCCTGGTCGGCAGTGGGGCGGAAGGGGTGATCGGCTATACCGTGGCCAATCTCCTGGTCGACCACGCCATGCGCAACCCGCCGGTGCCGCCGGGCTTCTGGCGCGGCGTCAACCTGAACCAGAACGCGGTCTACCTGGAGTGCTTCGTCGACGAGCTGGCCCATGCCGCCGGCCAGGACCCGCTCGCCTTCCGCCGCAAGCTGATGGTGAACCATCCGAAGCATCTCGCGGTGCTGGAGGCGGTGGCGCAGGGGATCGGCTGGGGCAGCCCGCCGCCGGAGGGCCGGCATCGCGGCCTGGCCCAGATCATGGGCTTCGGCAGCTATGTCGCGGCCGCGGCCGAGGTCTCGGTCACCGACGGGCGCCTCCGGATCCACCGCATCGTCGCCGCGACCGATCCCGGCCACGCCGTCAACCCGGCGCAGATCGAGCGGCAGGTCGAGGGGTCCTTCGTCTACGGCCTGTCGGCCTGCCTCTACGGCGAATGCACGGTCAATGGCGGCCGGATGGAGCAGGAGAACTTCGACACCTACACCGTGCTGCGCATGGACGAGATGCCGGCGGTGGAGACGATCATCATGCCGTCCGGCGGCTTCTGGGGCGGGGTCGGGGAACCGACCATCGCGGTCGCGGCCCCGGCGGTGCTGAACGCGATCTTCGCCGCCACCGGCAAGCGCATCCGCACCCTGCCGCTGGTGAACCACGACCTGAAGAGCGCATGACCACGCATCGGGTGCTTGCCGGCGCAGCCGTCCTGGCGGCGCTGACGGCCCCGGCCGCGGCCCAGCCCTCCGGCGCCGCCTCCTGCTCCGGCTGTCATGCCGGGGCAGGGCCGGTGCCGGGGCTGGAGGGCCGCCCGGCCGCGGAGATCGCCGCGGCCATGGCCGCCTTCCGCAGCGGCGAGCGGCCGGCGACGGTGATGGATCGGATCGCCAAGGGCTTCACGGATGACGAAACGCGCGCGATCGCGGAATGGCTCGCCGGCCGGCAGGACCATGCCCGGCCGTAGGGCCGTTCTGCGCGGCCTCGCGGCCGGCGGGGCCGCGCTCTGGGCGCCTTCCGTGCTGGGGCAGGGCGCGGCGCGGGTGGTCGTTGTCGGCGGTGGCTTCGGCGGTGCCGGCTGCGCCCGCGCCCTGCGCCGACGCGACCTGGCGGTGACGCTGGTCGAGCCGGAGGAGCGCTTCACCGCCTGCCCCTTCAGCAACGAGGTTATCGCGGGTCTGCGCGACCTCGACGCCCAGCGCTTCGGCTATGACGGGCTGCGGCGGGAGGGCATCGAGATCGCCCGGCGCAGCGCCGTCGCGATCGACGCCCGGTACCGGCGGGTGCGGCTCGATGACGGCGCGGAGCTCGCCTACGACCGGCTGGTCCTGGCGCCCGGCATCGAGCTGCGCTTCGATGCCCTTCCCGGCTACGACCGGGCCGCCGCCGAGGCGATGCCGCATGCCTGGAAGGCGGGCGACCAGACGCTGCTGCTGCGCCGGCAGCTGGAGGCGATGCCGGATGGCGGGGTGGTCGCGATCGCCGCCCCGGCCAACCCGTTCCGCTGCCCGCCCGGGCCCTATGAGCGGGCCAGCCTGATCGCGCATTACCTGAAGACCCGCAAGCCACGCTCCAAGCTGATCGTGCTCGACGCCAAGGACGCCTTCTCGAAGCAGCGGCTGTTCCAGGCGGCCTGGGACGCGCTGTATCCCGGGCTGCTGGAATGGGTGCCTCTGTCCTCCGGCGGCCGGGTGACCGAGGTCGATGCCGCGACGAAGACGCTGGTCACCGAATTCGGCAGCCACCACGCCGACGTCGCCAACGTGATTCCGCCGCAGCGGGCCGGGGCGATCGCCCAGGCCGCCGGCGTCGCCGACCAGACCGGCTGGTGCCCGATCGACCCGGTCACCTTCGAATCCCGGCTGCAGCCCGGCATCCATGTGGTCGGCGACGCGGCCATCGCCGGCGCCATGCCGAAATCCGCCTTCGCCGCCAACGCCCAGGCCCAGGTCTGCGCCGCCGCCGTCGCCGGCCTGCTGCGCGGCGAGACGCCGGGGGAGCAGAAGCTGGTCAACACCTGCTACAGCCTGGTCGCGCCGGGCTACGGCATCTCGATCGCCGGGGTGTACCGGCCGGCCGACGGGCTGCTGCGCGAGGTCGAGGGCGCCGGCGGCACCAGCCCGCTCGACGCGCCGCCGGAGGTCCGGGAGATGGAGGCCCGCTATGCCGAGGCCTGGTTCCAGACCATCACCGGGTCGGTGTTCGGATGAGAGGGGTGATCCCTCTGGTCCTGGCCGCGCTCACCGCCGCGGCGCCGGCGGCCGCCCAGCCCACCGGGGTCGAGGGCGACGCCATCCCGCAATCGCTGACCGGACAGGCGGGCGACCCGGCCCGCGGCCTGGCGCTGATGCAGGACCGGCAGCGCAGCCTGTGCTCGCTCTGCCATGCCGGGCCGTTCGCCCCGCCGCACCAGCAGGGCACGCTGGCGCCGGACCTGCAGGGCATCGGCGCGCGTTTAGACGAAGGACAACTGCGGCTCAGGGTGGTCGACATGAAGCGTCTGGTCCCGGAGTCGATCATGCCGTCCTATGTCCGGACCGAGGGCTTCGCCCGCGTCGCCGCGGCCTGGCGGGGCAAGCCGGTGCTGACCGCGGCGGAGATCGAGGACGTGATCGCCTATCTCGCGACGCTGAGGGAGTGAGGGATGGCGGAGTTCCGCATCAAACCCATTCACCCAGACAATAAGAGTCCCCCCTCCCCTTGCGGGAGGGGGGCAGGGGGAGGGGGCTGCGCGCGTCCGCGCGCGAATGCGCAGGGCACTGAACCTGCCGTCCGAGATGACTGGCCCCGGTCCGGGCCGGAGACCGGCCTCGAGAACCCCCTCCCCCTATCCCCCTCCCGCGAGGGGAGGGGGGAC